>CAZVOQ010000001.1:0-3751 GCA_964628475.1 uncultured Oscillospiraceae bacterium
CTATTGGAAGTAGCATAACGCCATCTAGCCACATAAGGCTCATTGAATAATTCAAAATATAGCTTGATAAGGCATAAGAAAGCGAGAAGAATAACGATGATATATCCAGCGATAAAAACCTATTTTTTAAAAATAAGCTAAAGCTAAGCGATATACATCCTACTTTTAATGCGTTGATTAGAAATAATGCATAATGCAAATTTTCTTTGCTAAATAATAAAAATATTAAATTAAATGGACTACTTAAATAATATGCAAACAATGAGATATTTTCAGTTCCCATAGCTTTATTCCATGAAAAAATAATGTTTCCTTCATTGCTAATATCGTGAAGTGAATTAAAAAAAGAACTATACTGCCCTTTCATATCTATTATTAACAAACTTTTTTCTCCAAAAGGGGCAAATCCTATTATCGCATATATAATAATTATCGCTGTAAACGCAAGAATAAATGACAGTGCTAAAATGTTTTTTGTGTTTAATTTTTTCATTTAGATTTTAATATCCTTTATTATTTTTCATTTTTATTAATGGTATTTGCTGTTTTAATCATATCACTGCCAAATTTCAACTTCAAACCATCTAGTGCAGTTTGAAGTTTTTCATCTTTTTCATTAATTTTTTTTGCATTCACTTCAAAAAAGCTTTCTTGAAAAGGAAGTTTTTCTGTGTGTAAATCTGTTGCAGTAACTGTTATTGCTCTTATTGGGCGAAGTCCCACTAGCCAGTTTTCTTCTATTAATTTATAAGCAGTTGTGTAGATATCTTTTGTAATATTCGTTGAGGAAATTTTAGTTTGCCTTTGCAATGTTTTAAACTGAGTGTCTTTTATTGAAACTTGCACTGTGCTTGCATATAGTCCGCTTTTTCTCAAAGAAAAGCCAACGTCTTCGCTAAGCTCCATAACTCTAGGCTTTATTTCGCTAGCAAGCTTTATGTCTTTTGGGAAAGTTGTTCCAGAGCCAACGCTTTTTGCCTGCCTTTTTTCTAAAAAAGACAACACTCTTGAATTATCTAATCCGTTTGAATATTTATATAATTCTCTGCCGTGTTTCCCTAGCCTATCTTCTAGCACATTTAAAGGAGTGTTTGCAATATCTCCTATCGTGTGTATGCCCATATCCTCTAGCTGAGTTTTTGTGCTTTTACCAACATACATCATATTTTCAATTCCTAATGGATGAATTATTTGCTTGTAGTTTTCTTTTGTTATCACAGTGGTTGCGTCTGGCTTTTTATAATCACTGCCTAGTTTTGCAAAAATTTTATTATAACTTACTCCAACAGAAATCGTTAGCCCTGTTTCTTTTTTCACTCTTTCTCTTATTATATCTGCAAGCTCTTTTGGGCTATTTGCAAATAAATGATATGAATTTGTGATATCAAGATAACTTTCATCAATTCCAAAAGGCTCAACTAAATCTGTGTAGGAATTATATATCTCATTTAATATTTTATTATATTTTACATATAAGTGCCTATTCGGCGGTAATACTATTAAATTTTCACAGAGTTTTCTTGCTGAATAAATAGTTTGGGCTGTTTTTATTTTATATTTTTTTGCCACTTCATTTTTTGCTAAAACAATGCCATGCCTTGAATCTTCACTGCCACCCACGATAACAGGCTTATCTTTAAGTTCTGGATATTTTAAAAGCTCTACTGAGGCATAAAACCCATTGCAATCGCAATGCAGTATATTTCTTTCTTTTTCAATCATATCCATCACCCTTTCCTCATTACTATATCCTATTTTACACTAAGTTTCATATAAATATCAAATTTTTTTACAAAAAAAATAAAACACCGAATAATCGGTGTTTTAAATTATTATTATTTAGGTGTATCAGTTGAAATAATTTCTTTTGCAGCTGATAGAAGTCCACCCATATTTTGCATATCACTTGGGATGATTAGTTTTGTTGCTTTACCATCTGCAACTTTAGCAAAAGTTTCAAGAGATTTTAAAGCTAAGATTTTATCATTTGGAGCTGCTGCATTAAGTATTTCAAATGATTCAGCAAGCGCTTTTTGAACTGATAGGATAGCTTCAGCCTCACCTTGCGCTTCTCTAATTCTTTGCTCTCTAACAGCTTCAGCACGAAGGATTGCAGATTCTTTTTCACCTTCTGCAAGTAGGATTTGGCTCACTTTTTCACCTTCTGCACGTAGAATGCTTTCACGACGTTGTCTTTCAGCTTTCATTTGTTTTTCCATTGCATCTTGGATTTCGTGAGGTGGGATAATATTTTTAAGTTCAACTCTTAAAACTTTAATTCCCCATCTGTCTGTATCAGCGTCTAATTGTGCAGTGATTTTTGTGTTGATAACATCACGACTTGTTAGAGTTTGGTCTAATTCCATATCACCAATGATATTTCTTAGAGTTGTTGCTGTTAAATTTTCAATAGCCGTAATTGGTCTTTCTGTTCCGTAAGTGAACAGTTTTGAATCAAGTACTTGGAAAAACACAACAGAGTCGATTTGCATAGTTACATTATCTCTTGTGATAACTGGCTGTGGTGGGAAATCGATTACCTGTTCTTTTAAACTAATTTTTTTAACTATTCTTTCAATGAAAGGTATTTTAATGTGTAAGCCACCCTCCCATGTTGCGCTATAAACGCCTAGTCTTTCAATAATATAAGTTGTTGATTGTGGTACGATTACTACACATCTTAGTAATAATCCAATAACAGCTATAGCAAAGACTACAAAAATAATTGTTCCTGGTCCCATAATTATTATTCTCCTCATTTTCTAAAATTTTATTAAAAGCTGATTTTCAGCATTTAAAACATAACTATACCGTTACCGTTTCTGGCACATTTTTAACTACAACTGCTGAACCTGATAACGCTGTGATTTGGCATAAACTATCTTTAGCGATTGTTTCATCGGATTTTGCCATCCAAGAGATTCCATTAATATCAACTCTACCTGAAGTTTTAGGCGTTATTTCATGAGTTACTAAAACTTCTTTACCGATAAGCATATCAGCATTAGTTGGAGTTAATGGTTTTTTTCTTAATTTTTTAACCATTGGATAAGCTAGCGCAAAGCTCACTAAGCTAACCACTGCAAACACAGTTAACTGAGTGTAAAAATTGTTAGTGAATAATGAAGCTACAAATCCAGCAAGGCTTCCAAATACAAACCAAATGCTAACTAAAGCAGCAGTTGAAAATTCAGCAATACTAAAAACTACTATCATTCCTATCCATAAAATGCTTAAAATATTTGACATAATTGCGTCTAACATAATATTCTCCTTTTCTACATATAATTTAAAAATTAATACTATTAATATATATCAATCTCTGTTATAATTATATATTATTATCCGATTAATTGCAATATATTAATACCTTTATGCGCACGATAAAAATTAATTTTATAATTATAATATACCTTTGGAGTGAAAAATATATGAAAAAACTACTATCTTTTTTAATTTCTGCATTAATTATTGTTTTTGTTGCTATTGGAGTTGTTTATTACACAGCTATAAATTCCGAGCTTGAAACTATACCAAGCGATACAGTCAATGGAGTTACTATATCAGCAGACAGCGTTGATTACACAAAAGAAATTATCCCTTATTTTCCTAAATTTGAGCGTTCTATGGTTTTAGAATCTAATGTTCCTACTTTTGAAATATATTCACAGAATTTGCCATTTAGTATAGATGGAGAATATACAGCTACTATAAGTTTTATTGGGCGACATGAAGAAGTTTTAAGTGATAG
>CAZVOQ010000001.1:3761-36887 GCA_964628475.1 uncultured Oscillospiraceae bacterium
ATATTACATCATTTAACTTTTCAGAGATTGGAGAATATGTGATTCTTATCACCAAAGCCTTTACAGATGGTAATGTAACTGGTTATTATAGTTATAGTTTCATTGTAAAAACTATTGAAAATCCAAGCTTTGTTATTTCAACCACAAGCCCAAGTCAAGGCGAATTAGTTTTTGTTGAAATACAGAATATTTTTAATGAATATGATGTTGTTATAGATTCAAAATATGCCCCTAGCGCTAGCATTTTTAATGCAGATGAAAATAAAATATCGTTTTATATCCCAATAAATTATATGGTGGCAACTAATGAATTTATTTTAGATGTAACTTTAGAAAACGAAGAAAATAGCTATAATTTTAAAGAAAATATAACTGTTTTGCCAACTGAATATGAAACAATTAGTTTCACTGTTGAAGAATCAGTAACATCTACCACTGTAAACTCTGCCGCTGCAAATCAGGAATATAGAGATATAATTCATCCATTATATTATACAAAAGATATAAACGTTTACTGGGAAGGCAATTTTATAAAGCCAACTGAGGAAACTAGAGTTTCAAGTGATTTTGGACAGATTAGGTATATCAATGGTGCGTATTCAAGACATAGTGGAATAGATTATGCCGCTGCAACTGGCACTCCTATTTATGCATCTAATTCTGGAATTATCGAATACTCTGGATTTTTACAGCTTTCTGGGAACACTGTTGTTATAGAGCATGGGCTAGGATTAAAAGGATATTATATGCATATGGACTCTTTAGCTGTTTCTACTGGCGACTTTGTTAATAAAGGGGATTTAATTGGAACTGTTGGCACTACTGGATACTCAACTGGCCCTCACTTACATTATCAAGTGAGCATTGAAAATCAGCCTGTTGACCCAGTTGATTTATACACTTTATTTGAAGAATAATTTTTAAAAAATCACAAGGAGGATTTTTATATGGTTTATGATATTGCAATTATAGGCGCAGGCCCTGCTGGGCTTTCTAGCGCAATTTATGCTCAAAGAGCTGGGTTTAATTCCATTGTTTTTGAAAGCAATGTTCATGGTGGGCAAATTATTAACACACCAGAAGTTGAAAACTATCCTGCAATTCGCACAATTTCTGGAGTTGAATATGCAATGAACATTTATGAGCAAGCTGTAACTTTTGGCGCGACTGTTGAATATAAAGCTGTTACTAGCGTTGATTTTTCTGACGAAATCAAAAAAGTTTTTTGTAATGAGGAAATGTTTGAGGCAAAAACTGTTATTATTGCAACAGGCGTTGTTAGGAGAGAATTGTCAGTGCCTGGTGAAAAAGAAATGCTTGGAAAAGGCGTTAGCTACTGCGCAACTTGCGATGGCGCTTTTTTTAAAGACAAGCCTGCGGTAGTTGTGGGTGGTGGTAATACGGCTTTAGAAGATGCAGTTTATCTAAGTAGCATGAGTAGCAAAGTTTATATAGTTCATCGCCGAGATGAATTTAGAGCTGTGAAACACGAAGTTGAAAAAGTTTTAAAAAATCCTAAAATAGAATTAATTTTAGACAGTGTTGTAACTAGTATTAATGGCGATAAAAAAGTTGAAAGTATCACTGTTAAAAATCTTAAAACTGATACAACAACACAGATTGAAACCTCTTGTGTGTTTATAGCAGTTGGGCTTATTGCTCAAAATAATATGTTTAAAGATATCATCGATTTAACCAAAGACGGATACATTAATTCAGGCGAAGATTGCAAAACTAATATCCCTGGTGTTTTCACTGCTGGCGATACTAGAAATAAAACATTGCGCCAATTAGTTACAGCAACTGCCGATGGGGCTATTGCTGCAACTGCTGCTTGTGATTATATTTCAAAGCAGTAATTTTTTAAATTTCACTTTTCTTTTTGTAATAATAGCTGAAATAACACAAAACTAATCAAAGGAAGAATATTTATATAATGAAAACCAATAAAAAAGCAATAATTAGCGTGGTTATATTTTTTACGATTGCACTTGCCACATTCTTAATATTTTCAAAGTTTGTAGGCAGCGATAAATCCGCTGAAACTTCATCTACTATCAGCGAGGCATCTTCTATTAACAAGACTCCTTCTGAGCAAGATAATTCGTCTCAAGAAGATGTTAAAGACACAATAACTCAAGATATAACCGTTCCAAACTCTGTTGAACCAAATGATGTTTTATCTACTGATTATAAGGCTGTATGGCTAACATACTTAGAATATCAAAATATGGATTTATCAACAAAGGAAAGCTTTATAGCATCTATTGAGCCTGTTTTTAAAAACAGTAAAGATTTAGGCCTTACGCATATAATAGCGCAGGTTCGCCCTTTTGGTGATGCTTTATATCCATCAAATTTGTTCCCAACAAGCCATTTTATAACTGGCGGGCAAGGAGATACTTTATCATATGATCCATTAGCTGAAATGATAATTTTAGCCGATAAATATTCATTAAAATTAGAAGCTTGGATTAATCCGTATCGTGTTCGCCTTCATTCAGAATTGCCTGAAGAATTATCTTTAGATAATCCTGGTTTAAATGAAGATATAACATTCACTTTAGAAAATGGTGGAATTTTTTATAATCCTGCTTCAAGTCAGGCACGCCAGCTTGTTATAGATGGAGTTTTAGAAATAGTTAATAATTATGATGTAGATGGTATTCATTTTGATGATTATTTTTATCCAACCACTGATTATAATATAGATTTAGAAGACTACTCAACTTCTGGAACATCTTTATCTCATGATGATTGGCGCAGAGAAAATGTTAACACGCTAATTCGTGATGTTTATTTGGCAATTAAAAACGTTAATCCTGATATAACTTTTGGAATTTCACCACAAGGAAATAATGATAACAATTATAATCAGCAATACAGTGATGTTAACTTATGGCTAAAAGAAGAAGGCTATGCAGATTATATCACCCCTCAAATTTATTGGGGCTTTGATTATTTAACTGCCTCTGGCAGAGAAGATTATCAGTTTTTAAATTTATTAAATCAATGGGCTAGCTACGAAAGACACGAAAATGTTGATTTACACATCGGACTTGGTGTTTATAGAATAGGCGCTGGCGATGGCGGTGCAAACGAGCAAGATGAATGGCAATCAGGCAATAATATTTCAAAAATGATAACTGAAATTTATAATCATCCAAAAGTTAATGGATATGGATTATATCGCTATGATAATTTATTTAACCCCCATGAAGATTATTTAGATTTAACATTATCAGAGGTTGAAAATATCAAATCTGTAAATTAAATATTTCACTAAATTTATATAGGAATACCTTGTGTATTCCTATATTTTTGTTTTATAATTTTAACAAGTTGATAATAAATATGTTAAAAAAATTACAATTATAAAATAATGTGTCAAAAATTTGCATTTTTATCTCACTGATGATATAATTAATTATATAATATAGATACACCGTTATATTTGCCTAAATAAAGGAGGGAACCTATTATGAAGAAAACCATTTTACTTTTATTAAGTTTAATTTTAACTTTCACTTTAATGCCATCCACTCTAGTTTTTGCAGCCGATAAAACTGTAACTGCTTCAGTTGATTTATTTGGCGATGGAGCTGAAAATGTAACTTTTTCAGTGACTAAAGACGCCATATTGGGCACTGGCAGCGCTGTTGCAGGTGAAGTTACTATTGGCGATGGAACTAATCCTATTACCCTTACTAATAGTGCTGGTGAAATGACTCTGCCTTCATCTATCAGGGTTGGCACAACACCATACAACGTTGTTGGTATTAGTGCTAACGCTTTTAGTGGATTTAGTGAATTAACTAAGGTTTATTTCTCAGACACTATTAATAATATTGGCGCTAATGCTTTTTTAAATTGCACAAGCCTTGATAGCGTTATCATCCCTAGTGATAGTGATCTTTCTGGAGATAACTCTGCTGCTTTTCCTGCAAAAGTTAATTTATTTTTTAATGGCAATTATAACGAAAACTATAAAGCTACAATAGACAGCCTTCCTGCTGGCTCAAACATTTACATAAAAAGCAGTGCTACTGGCTGGGATACTGTTGAAAGTGCTTTGGTTTATGATTTAAGTTTAACTGTTGTTTTAGGCTCTGCTAATAAAGCTAATCCTGTTGCTGAAGGCGACACTATCAGTATCACTGCAAGTAATACTGATAGCACAAAAACATTTGTGCGCTGGACAACAACAAATGCACTTGTTAGCTTTGCTGATGAAAACGCTTCAACAACAACAATTACTATGCCTGATAGTAATTTACAAGTTAATGCTGTTTACAAAACTACCTCAAGCGTGGTATTCCCTTCTAACCCAGAAGTTGTATTTGATAATTCTGCTATTGAATTTAGCGATTTATCTGCAACAATCACTGGTGGCGAGGCAACTGTTGAATGGCTAAATAGCGATGGCACAGCGCTTAGTGGTGCTCCTAGTGCTGTTGGCTCTTATAAAGTTCGGGTTTCATTAGCTGAGAGTGCCGATTATGCACCTTTATCAGCTGTAACTCAAGATTTTAGTATTATTAAAGGCACACAATCTGTGAGCTTTGATAGTGCTGATATTAACATACCATACGACGCTTTGGCAGTTGAATTAACTGATTTTAATTCAAAATACACTGTAGTTGGTGATGGAACTACTTCTATTGAATGGTATAATTCTGCTAGCGAAAAACTTTCATCAGCGCCAACAACAGTTGGTGATTATAAAATTGGAATAACAGTTTTAGCTTCTGATAGCTATAACGCTTCAACAGAAGTTTTAAAAGATTTTTCTATAATTCAAGCAAAAGCAACAATCGTTTTTGATACAGCTGCTATTACTATTCCTTATGATGGAACTGCCGCTTCAAGTTCAGATTTTAAATACACTGCCACTGGTGATGGCGCTTTAATGCATGGTTGGTATTCAGCTAGTAATCCAACTGTTGCTATTCATCCTCCTGTTGATGCAGGAAGCTATATTGTTGAATTCAGATACGAAGACGGGGTTAACTATTCTGCTTCTGAAAAAGAAAGAAAAGAATTCACTATAACTCCAATGGCTGCAACTGGTAGTGTTAAAATTGATAGAGCCGATACTGACTCAAATTCAAAAGTTTCATCTACTGATGTTTTAACAGCGAACGTTAGCTCTGTTTCGCCTGCTGGCGCAACTCTTTCATATCAATGGAAATTAAATGGAACTAATATTTCTGGCGCAACATCTAATACCTACACTGTTCCAAGTGGATACACCTATGGAAATTACACTGTTTTAGTTACTGCAACTGGCAATTATTCTGGCAGTTTCACATCAAGTGCTGTTGGAGAAGTTGCCCCTGCTCCAGCTGCAACTGCTGCACCTGCTAAAGTTTATAATATTACATCTGGAACTCATCAAACTTCTGCTCAAAACAAAGCTTTATCATTCCAAACAGATATTCACCATAGTGATTTTGCTGGAATATGGGTTGATGGTATTTCAAGAGATGTTAACACTATTGCAACAATAACTGAGGGCAATGTTAAAATAACATTAAAAACTAGCTTTTTAAATACACTTTCTTTAGGAGAGCATTTAATTAGTTTTATTGCAAAAGATGGAGCAATAACTTCAACATACTTTACGCTAACAGCCCCTGTTGTAGCGCCTGCTGAAACTGCAGCTCCAACTGCAACTCCTACTGCAGAGCCTACTGCTTCCCCTGAAATAACACCACAACCTGTGCCTGAAGCAGCCGAGCCTACTGTTGAAACACCTTCACAAACTGATGGCGGCTCAATTCCTATACTTCCTATCGCTGGTGGGCTATTATTATTAGTCGGTGGTATTGTATTAATAATAAGACGCAGAAATGCTGAATAATTTAATTGCTTAAAAACTATATCAAAAAAGGAATGGCTATTTGCCATTCCTTTTTATTTTCGATTACTATATATTTAGTATTCTATTCCTTTTCTTGCATCTATCCCTTTATCAAATGGATGCTTTATCTTTTTAATTTCTGAAATATAATCTGCAAGATTAATTATTTCAACTTTAGGATTTCTTCCAGTTATTACTATTTCTAAATTCTCTGGTTTGCTTTTTAAAAACTCTAAAGCTATTTTATTATCTATAAACTCCAGTTCATATCCTGCACAAAACTCATCTAAAACAAGCACATCTGCATTTATTTCTTTTGCAAGATTTATAGCATTAATGAATTGATTAGTGTATTCTTTTTTTGCTCTTTGCTTTTCATCCTCATTCATATTCCAAACAAACCCAAAGTTTTCTTTACAAAACACAAACTCTATATTATCTAAAGTTTTTAATATTTTTAATTCGCTCGAATTATCTCCTTTTAAAAACTGAGTAAAAACAACTCTTTTTTCATTAGAAATCGCCCTTATCACAAGACCTATTGCTGCAGTTGTTTTTCCTTTGCCATCTCCGTGATATATATGAATTAGTCCACTCATTGTTTTTCTCCCTTAGATTTTTATTTGTAAAACATCTATATATATGTTATCATATTTTTACGTTTTAATCAAATACACTCAATAAAGGATTTATCTATGAAACAAAAACTTAAAAATTTATTTGCTATTCTTATTGGAGTTTTTATCGGAATTGCGTTCGGTGTTTTTATCACAGAAACATATTTCGACATATTAACTACACTCGATATCCACAAAAATCCACTTTTAGCATTAACAACTGCTATTTCACCTATTTTATCAATTGTATTAATGATATTCTTGCAAATTATTATTCATGAATTTGGACATTTAGTTGGCGGGCTATTATCTGGATACCGCTATTATTCTTTTCGCGTTGGAAATTTAGTTATACAAAAAAATAATAATAAATTAAAATTAAAAAAATTCAAAATAGCGGGAACGCTCGGGCAATGTATAATGTTTATTCCCAATAAAGATTTTAAGGATATTCCTTATTTTTTATACCATTTTATGGGCGGGGCGCTAAATTTAATTTTATCTTTAATTGCCTTTATCATATCCCTTTTTAATAATAATCCTTTAGTTATTTATAATATTTATTTGTTTATATTTTTTGGAGTTATAATGGGGCTTCAAAATTTAATTCCTTCAAAAATGGGTGGAATTAATAACGACGGTATGAATATTTTGCAAATGCATAAAAGCGATGAAGCTAAAATAAATTGTCTTAAATGCTTGAAAATCAATGAGTTATTCACAACTGGAACGCAATTAAAAGATATTGATTTAAATTTATTCACTGTCACTGATGGTCGACAGAAAAAAGATGCTTTAAGCGCTTCAATTTATTCAAATTACATAGATAGGCTTTTAGAAGAAAAAAAGTATGAAGAGTGCTACAGTAAATCTTTTGAATTTTTAAAAGATAACTTGGCTATAATTTCAATTCATAAAAACCAAATGATTGCAATTCAAATATTTTGTTTAATCATGCTAAAAAAAGAAAAGGAAGAAATAGAAAACCTAATAACTAAAGATTACAAAAAAATGGCTTTAGCCATGAAAAATTTCCCTTCTTTTATTAGAACAACCTATGCTTTAGCTATATATAATAATGATGAAAAAGAGATGCAAAAACAAAAAAAGCTATTTAATAAGATTTTAAAAACTTATCCTAATCAAACTGAAATTACTATAGAATCCATGCATATGAATGATGTTTTAAATCTTTATTCGCCCATTAATTTGTTATAATTTTTTTAAAATAAGGATATCACTATGAAAAAACTTTCTTACTTTCTGCCTTTAATTTTCTTTTTATCACTAGATATTACAATTACTTTTCTCTCCTCATCAATTAATATTTCCCTTATGTCTTTTATTCAGGCTATCACATTTTTTTCTGCTGGATATCTTTTAAGTAAAAATAAATATTGGGGTGCATTTATCGGAATGATGCCTGCTGTTATTTTTATATTTCGCTACATTATATTTTCGGCGCATATGATGAGTGCTGGCCTTGTAGTTGGGCTTACATTAATATTTTATTATAGCCTTCTAGGGTTTATCTCATATAAAAATTCTAAATCAAAATAAAAAAAATGGTCGCCATAAAAATTATGGCGACCATTTTTTTATTTTTCAGCCCAGTCAAAACTTCTTGTAACAGCTTTATGCCAGCCTGCTAATAGTTTTTCTCGTTTTTCTGTTCCCATTGCTGGCTCATATTTTGTATCTAGTGTCCAAAGTTTTTCCAGTTCATTTGTATCTTTCCAAACGCCAACTGCAAGCCCCGCAAGATAAGCAGCTCCTAGAGCTGTTGTTTCTCTTATCATTGGCCTTTGGACGCTTTTATCCATAATATCAGCTTGAAACTGCATTAAAAAGCTATCTCTACTCGCCCCACCATCAACATTTAATTCTTTTAAAACAATGCCTGTGTCTTTTTCCATTGCCTTTATTAAATCATAGCTTTGGTAAGCGATGCTCTCTTGAGATGCCCTTATTAAATGCTCTCTTTTTGTTCCCCTAGTTATCCCAACTATACAGCCCCTTGCATACATATCCCAGTAAGGCGCTCCAAGCCCTGTAAAAGCTGGAACTATATAAACGCCTCCTGTGTCCTCAACTTTTAATGCGTGATATTCGGCATCTCTTGATTCTGAAATAAATCTCATTTCATCTCTTATCCACTGTATCACTGCACCACCAACAAACACACTTCCCTCTAATGCATACTGAACTTTTTTATCACTGC
Source organism: uncultured Oscillospiraceae bacterium (assembly GCA_964628475.1). Taxonomy (GTDB): domain Bacteria; phylum Bacillota; class Clostridia; order Oscillospirales; family Ruminococcaceae; genus RGIG3102. Next base: position 12,463 of record CAZVOQ010000001.1, read on the forward strand.
TCGCAGCAATAGTTGTTATTAATCCATGCTCACTAACATATGGCTTTTCGCCTGTGTTCATTAATAAAAAACAGCCTGTTCCATATGTGTTTTTAGCTTGCCCTTCTTTAAAGCATCTTTGCCCAAATAGTGCCGCTTGCTGATCTCCTGCAATTCCTGCTATTGGAATAGCTGTGCCTTGAAAATTTGTGTAGCCGTATATTTCGCTTGAAGATTTAACGCTCGGCAGCATACATTTTGGAATATCTAATGCCTCAAGTAATTTTTCATCCCACTCAAGTGTATGTATATTAAAAAGCATTGTTCTTGAAGCATTTGTATAATCAGTTATATGAACATCTCCATTTGTTAATTTCCAAACAAGCCAAGTGTCAACTGTTCCAAATAGTAACTCTCCATTTTCAGCTTTTTCCCTTGCACCTTGAACATTGTCTAATATCCATTTAATCTTTGTTGCAGAAAAATAAGCATCGATAACAAGCCCCGTTGTCTGTTTTACATAGTCTTTATATCCATCTTCAATTAATTTATCACAGATATCGGCTGTTCTTCTACATTGCCAAACTATTGCATTATAAATAGGTCTGCCTGTTTTTTTATCCCAAACGATGGTTGTTTCCCTTTGATTTGTTATACCTATTCCAGCAATACTAGAAACATCAACTCCTGTTTTTGCAATTAATTCCATCATCACAGAGTATTGAGATGAATAAATTTCGATTGCATCATGTTCAACCCAGCCTTCATTTGGATAGTGCTGTGTAAATTCCTTTTGCGACATATCAATAATATTTTGATTTTCATCAAATAAAATTGCCCTTGATGATGTGGTTCCTTGATCTAGTGAGAGAATGTATTTTGACATAAAACTATACTCCTTAATTTTATTATTTATAAACTTCTTGTTGCCACTATATCTATTCCTGTATTGCAAACATCTTTTATTATAATATCCCCAACGTTTACTGGCGATGTAACTGTTATTTTAGCAAGTTCATTCATTATATTAAATATATCATTTTTTGGAACAGGTAGCAAGGTTTTTACAGGAATTTGATTATATTCCGCATTTAAAATCCTAACTGTTGATGTTATCACTCTTCTAGGATCTGTCAGTTCGTTTTTTGCATATTCAACTCCCCTTGCGCAAGATGCCCCTGTAACTTTTAATTCACCATTATTATCCTCAACGCTTAAATGGCAGCCGATAGGACAGGTGATACAAATTAAATTTTTCATATAATAGCCTATTATCTTTCTTTTTTATTAATCTACTCTAATTCTTATTTCTAAATTTTCGCCAGCAATTTTTTCTAAAATCGCTTTAGGCAGTTTCACACTTTCCATTTCTCCTGGTGCTAAATGTTGCTTTTTAAAGCTAGCTATAATATTATCTTGCGAAACTATTTCTATAACTGCTTTTGGAATTATTTTTCTAACTCTAAAAAATACAGTGAAGAATTTATCATTAAATGGTGTTCTTAATTTTTGCGGAACAGTGTAGGAAATATTTTCATCTGTTTTTATATCTATTATCTTTTCAAATTCTTGTTTTTCCCCTTTTGCAAATAAGGCTGCTGATTTTCCTGCTCTAGTGCTTTCCTCTGTTACAAAATCAACTAAGTCGTGCACATGAACAACATTTCCGCAAGCAAAAACCCCTTCTGCAAGAGTTTGCATATTTTCATAAACTATCGGGCCTTTTGTTCTATTATCTAAATCAATATTTGCATTTTGAGTCAACTCATTTTCAGGAATAAGTCCTACTGAAAGTAATAATGTATCGCATTCAAAAACAATTTCTGTTCCCTTAATTGGTTTTCTTTCTTTATCAACTTGTGCCACCACAACCCTTTGTAATCTATCCTCACCTTGCACATCAATCACTGTGTGTGAAAGAAGTAATGGAATATCAAAATCATTTAAGCATTGCACAATATTCCTTGTAAGGCCTCCTGAATAAGGCATTAATTCAACACATGCTAAAACTTTAGCGCCTTCAAGCGTCATCCTTCTTGCCATTATAAGCCCTATATCACCACTGCCTAAAATAACAACTTTTTCCCCTGGCATATATCCTTGCATATTAACATAATATTGAGCACTACCAGCTGTTAATATCCCACTAGGTCGAGTTCCTGGAATTTGAATTGCACCACGAGTTCTCTCTCTACATCCCATAGCTAAAACAACAGATTTTGCCTTTAAAATTGTATATCCTATTTCACTATTAATTATATGAACATCCCTATCTTTTGTTATCTCTAATACCATTGTATCTAAAAATAAATTTATAGGAGTATCTTTTAATTTATCATAAAATCTGCCTGCGTATTCTGGGCCTGTTAATTCTTCTTTAAAATGATGAAGTCCAAACCCATTGTGAATACATTGATTTAAAATGCCCCCTGTTTTTATATCTCTTTCAATTAATGCGATATTCTCAGCTCCATTTTCATAAGCAGAAATCGCCGCTGCAAGCCCAGCTGGACCTGCCCCTATTACAATAACATCATATGTCATATTAATTTATTCCTTTCTGTAAACCTTTGCCTTTTAATTTTAATAAATTTTATTATTTTAGCTTTTAATTTTCCCTGTTAAAATATGGCTGCCTTTTTTATCAAAAGTGATATTTGTTACATCAGTTTTATAAAAATCGGCTAATATCTCTATAACCTTTGGCCCACAGAATCCGCCTTGACATCTTCCCATGCCAGCGCCTGCCCTTCTTTTTACTCCCTCTAGGGAAACTGGTGGTATTGGGCTATCAAAGCAATCTAATATTTCGCCCTCTGTTATTGTTTCGCATCGGCAAATAACTCTTGCATACTTAGAATTCTCTTTTATTAATTTCTTTTTTTCTTCTAAAGATAAATGCTTAAATCTTATTTTATTTCTTATTTTAATAAAATTGTCTTTTTGTGTTAATTCTTCTTTTTCGTTTAATAATTCACTGCAATACTTACCTATTGCAACTGCTGCTGAAAGCCCTGGCGATTTAATTCCCGCTACATCAAAAAAGCCTTTAGTTTCGCTTTCTTTAATTATAAAATCCGAATTATCACTTATGGCACGAAGCCCTGAAAAATTCCTAACATTTTGCCAAAATTCAATTTTAGGCGATGTTTTTTGAGCTAGAGTGCGAACTTCGCTTAATCCATCTGCTGTTGTTCTTGTTGAAAAATCTTCTTGAAGTGCATTATTTGGGCCAACTATTAAATTCCCATGAACTGTTGGCGCTACTAAAACGCCTTTTGTCATCCCTGATGGAGCTTGAAATATAACATGTTTTACTAAATCACCTTGATTTTTATCTAACAAATAATACTGCCCTGAATAAGGCGTTATTTTATGATTTTCTTTTGCAATCATATTATGAACTTTATCTGAAAAAACTCCAGCACAATTAAATATATATCTGGTTTTGAATATTTTATTATTTGTTTTTATATTAAAATTCTCATCTTTTGTTATTGATAAAACTTCAGTATTTAAAAATAATTCAGCTTTATTATTAACAGCCGTTTCAAGCATAGCCAAAGTTAAATCCCAAGGCTCAACGATTGCTGCACTAGGAGCATATAAAGCCTTTGTCACATCTTTATTTAAATTCGGCTCTTTTTTTAATATTTCATCCTTTTCAATTATTCTTAAATTTGGCACGCCATTTTTTATGCCCCTATCAAATAATTTTTGTATTTCTTTTTCTTCCTCTTTATTAAAAGCTAAAACTAAAGAGCCAATTTCATCGCATTTAACATTTAATTCTTTGCATAATTCTTTTGTTAATACATTTCCCTCAACGTTTAATTTTGCCATTAGTGTTCCTGGCTCTGGGTCATAGCCTGCGTGAATAATAGCACTATTTGCTTTACTTGTTCCTTGAGAAACATCGTTTTCTTTTTCTAAAACTGCCACTTTTAAATTAAACTGAGATAGATAATAAGAAACACTCGCACCAACTACACCAGCTCCAATAACTACAACATCATACATATAAATTTACCCCTTTTTCTTTAATAAAAAATAAAAAAGCACTGCAAATAAACCCCAAAAGGGATAAATTTGCAATGCTCTTAATCTCTAAGCAATATATTCTTAAGTTTAGATTAACATATTATGCACAAAAAATCAAGCCAAATGTTCACATAATTACCATTGCCTTTTTTTTAATTAAATGATAAAATATTCATTGGGTAAAAATACCTTTAATAAAACATAGGCTTTATAAATTAAATTTTGCAAGGTGTAAAATAAGAAAGCCGAGAATATATAAGAAATAAAAACTTATATATTTTATAAACTAAAAAGACTAAGGAAAAAGGATGAAACAATTTCATCGGATCACCTTTAATCTAAATTGCACATCAGTGCAAGAAACGGAGATTTAAAATGATTAAAGCAATCGTAGGCGCAAACTGGGGCGATGAAGGAAAAGGAAAAATCACAGATATGCTTTCAAGCGAAGCTGATATTATCGTAAGATACCAAGGCGGTAGCAATGCTGGGCATACAATCGTTAATGACTATGGTAAATTTGCACTTCACTTACTGCCATCAGGAGTTTTTTACAATCACACAACTAGCGTTATCGCAAATGGTGTGGCTCTAAATATTCCATATCTAGTTAATGAAATCAATAGCATAACAGAAAAAGGAGTTCCAACTCCTAAAGTTATTGTATCTGATAGAGCAAATCTAATTATGCCATACCATCTTCTTTTTGATGAATATGAAGAAGAACGCTTAGGAAAAAACAGCTTTGGCTCAACTAAATCTGGTATAGCTCCTTGCTATTCAGACAGATATGCAAAAATCGGCTTTCAAGTTAATGAATTATTTGATGATGAAACATTAAAAAGAAAAATCGAAAATGTTGTAACTCAAAAAAATGTTATCCTAGAACATCTATACAAAAAACCTTTACTTGATAAAGAAGAATTATACAATGAAATGGTGCGTCAAAGAGAATTAGTGCGACCTTTTGTTCAAGACACTGCTCTATTTTTAAATGAAGCATTAAAAGAAAATAAAACTATCCTTTTAGAAGGCCAATTAGGCGCTTTAAGAGATATTGATTTAGGCATATACCCAATGGTTACATCTTCTTCAACTCTAGCATCTTTTGGTGCTCCTGGGGCTGGTGTTCCTCCATATGCTGTAAAGCAAATTTATGCTGTGGCTAAGGCTTACTCATCTTGCGTTGGTGCAGGTCCATTCGTTAGCGAATTATTCGGCGAAGAAGCCGATGAAATGAGAAGACGTGGTGGCGACGGTGGCGAATATGGCGCTACAACTGGACGTCCTCGTAGAGTTGGCTGGTTTGACGCTGTGGCTACAAAATACGGCTGTATGGTTCAAGGTGCAACTGATGTTGTTTTATCTGTTTTAGATCCACTAGGCTACTTAGAAGAATTAAAAATTTGTACTGGATATGAAATCGATGGCAAAATTACAAAATCTTTCCCTAACACAACTGCTTTATACAAAGCAAAACCAGTTTACACTACTTTAAAAGGCTGGAATAGCGATATTATGGGAATTAAAAACTTTGATGATTTACCACAAGAAGCTAAAGATTATGTTGATTTTATTGAAAGAGAAATTGGTTTTCCTATTACTATGGTTTCAAACGGACCAAAAAGAAGCGATATTATCTATAGAACTTCAAAACTATAATAAAAATTAAAAAGAAATGGGTTTTCGCCTTTTCTTTATAAAAAATTGTCACTATCAAATTTGATAGTGACAATTTTTTTATTATATATTACTTTTTAATTAAGCTATAAATTTCTTTTATTTCGCTATCTGACGGATTAACCTTTTCATATTCTTTTAAAAGCATTGTAGCTTCTTCATTTCTATTTTCTAAAATAAACGCTCTTACCTGTGCTTTAATTTGAATCCCAAGTGCAGAAAATTCATTTTTAGCGCTTTGATTTTGCTTTACACTTGATTGAACATCTTCTATTTGAATTTTTTAAACATCTGCTAAATTTTCATCTAAAGATAATGCTAATTTTAATGCACTTATATAAGGGGGTAAATCAAATTCTTTATTAGAATAAGCTGTATGTAAAACATAGCTAACTGCATCCTGTTTATTAATATATTTTATTTGCTCAATATTTAAATTTTCGTTATAAATAGTTAGATTATATAAATTAGAAACACTTAAAAACCATTCAAACATTTCGCAAATTTCTTTTTTATTTAAATCATTATCTTTTGTAATTAAAGCAGAATATATTAAAGATTTATAATAAAATAAATCTTTAATATCATCCGTTACCTCTGATGATTTTAAATAAGCATAAACAGTAGTTGCATAATCAGATTTTTCAAAAGATAGCTTATCAAAATTTTTCTCTAACATTGTTGCACTGCATTTTTTTATAAAATCAAAATGATTGCTATTATTTTTAATATCAAAATACAAGGCATCTTTAAAATATTCGCTAGTGTATAATAAATCATCATTTAAAATTAGCTCTAATTCTTTTTGATTAAAATTAATGAAATCTGATTTTTTTAAATTTAAAATAGCAGTGTATCCATCAAAACTATACGCCAATTCATTTATTAAATCTTCATATAACTGGCTATGCTTTGAGCTTGATAGTATTTTCTCTAAAACTGAGATAATTAAAAGCCTTATTTGCTTTTCATTAACTGAGGCTTCATATAATTTTTTTATTAAAGAAAATTCTGATAGATTGCAAGCATGTATGATATATTTTTCTAATAAAGGATAGCTATTATTTTGATTATATAAAGCAATTTCATTACTTAAACAGCTAATGCTTTCTTTTTTCTTATTAAGCTTTAACAAATTTTCACTAAGGCTGATAAAGCTGCTATGATATTCTTTATCATGATTTGTTTTAAAATTTTGCAAAAGACTAAAATAATTATCTGAATTCTTTTTAATATATTCACAGCACTTTTGATATTTCTTTATATATTCATTTGCCTTTTCATAAAACCCCATCATTTGGAGAGATTTAAAATACACAAGGGTTATTTCTTGATAAATTAAAGTATTATTACTTACATTTTTAATATTTTCATCGGCAAAAGATATTGCCGCATGAAAATTTTCGAGCTTATTTAATAGATTTAATTTTTCATAAATTGCAATTTTATAATAGTCATTATCCAATAAATTATTATCTCTTGCAGCTTTTATCATTCTATCAATTTCAATTAGTTTTTGCATATCATTTTCTGTTGCATTAATAATTTGCAGATAATTTCTTAAATCACTCGGATTTTCATTTATCGCTTTATTTAATAATTTTTCATTTCTAAGGATTTTCTCATTAGATTTTTTTTGAAAATATCCATCGTGCGATAGCCTAATTTCTAAAGGAAAAACTTCCCCTGTTATGCCTATACCTTCATGAATTAATCCTATAAATTCTCGTTTAGTTTCTTCAAAATTAAATAATCTTGTTAAGCGATATTCTATAAAATCAGATTTGTTATATTTATAATCTTTTAAAATAATTGAAGCTTGATTATATTTTTTGCTATTATCACTTTTTAAAAACTCAACTATTTCATCTATTCCATCGGCAAAATGTTCATCAGCATCAACAAACATAAACCATCTTCCCTCAGCTTTTTTAGCCCCTGTGTTTCTAGCTTTTGAAAAATCATCACACCAATTAAAATCTAATAATGTGTCGGCATATCTTTTTGCTATGTCTTTCGTTTTATCTGTTGAGCCTGTGTCGGTTATAATTATTTGAGTTTTTAATTTATTTTTTAAAGGCATCAAAGATTGCAAACATCTCTCTAAAGTTGTCTCTTCATTTTTAACAATTAGTGCTATTGATAAATCAAATTTAAATTCTTTCATATCTATTTTTATCCTTTATTTTGTATATATTTCATCACTTCTTCTAAATTATTGAAAATTAAAATATCCTCTTTTAATAATTCTTCACTCGGCATAATAAAATCTGGAACCATACAAACTTTTGCCCCAGCTTTAATAGCTGCCCAAGTGCCATTGATAGAATCTTCGATTATATAGCTTTCTTTTGGTTTAACATTTAATTTTTCTAATGCTAAAAAGAAAATATCTGGGTTTGGCTTTCCTTTTTCAACCATATCTCCCCCAACTATAACCTTAAAATATTCTATTAGCCCTGCTAATTCTAATTCTTTTTTAACCATACTTGTTTTAGTTGAAGATGCTAATGCTATTTTATAATTATTTTCTTTTAAAAATTCTAAAATCTCTTTTATAAAATATTTTTTAATTGGTCCTTTTGATAAAATTAATTCTTCAAATTCTTCCTCAACTTCTTTAATAATAATATGTATATCATTAATGTGTGGATAACTTTTTTTAAAAACTTCAAGATTTGATTTTTTATCAAGCCCTATACAGCTAGCGCAAACTTTTTCTATATCATCTAATTTATATTTTTTTGCTTTTTCTTTATAAATATCTATTATCATTCTCTCTGTATCAAAAATTACACCATCCATATCAAAAACAACAGCTTCCATTTCACATCTCCTCTTTACATATTTTTTAAAATCAATATAATCTAATAGTACAAAAAAAGCCTTGCTATGTCAATTATTTATTATAAGTTTGTTGACATATCTTACTAAGCAAGGTATTATAAATAAAAAACAGAGTTTCAAGGAGCAAAAAATGCCAGATTTTAATTATGAAAAGCAAGGACTTTTCGATTATTTAAAAACAGTTAGTAAGCCAATTATGATTTATGGTATGGGTAATGGCGCTGATAATATTTTAAATTTATGTAATGAAAATAATATCGCTATTAGCGAGGTATTCGCTAGCGATGAATTTGTTCGTGGACATAGTTTTTGAGGATAGAAAGTTAAAACTTTAAGTGAAATCGAAAATGATTATCCTGATTTTATTATTCTTTTAGCGTTTGCTGCCTTTGAAAAAACTTTGATTGATAAATTATATCTTCTAGCGAATAAATACGAATTATATGCACCTGATACTGCCTTATTTGGCGGTGGATATTTTGATGTGGATTTTTTAAAAAGTAATATTGAGAATTTTAATTTTGTTTACAATCGCCTAGCCGATGATTTTTCTAAAAATGTTTTTATCAATATCATAAATTTTAAAATCGAATATCTATCTCCCATTTCCACCACACGCCTTGAAGACTACACTAGTTTACTTACTTTTTCTAGCGACACAGTTTATGTTGATTTAGGCGCATACAACGGGGATACTATTGAAGAAGTTCTATCAATTAATAATAATATATCTAAAATTATTGCATTTGAGCCTGATGCTAAAAACTATAAAAAACTAGTTTTAAACACTCAAAATTTAAGTAATATAGAATGCTATAATATCGGCTCTTATAATAAAGAAGACACCCTTTATTTTTCTGGAAAAGGCGGGCGAAATTCAGCTTTAAAAAAAGATGGTGATTATAAAATAAATGTTAACAGTGTTGATAATATCTTAAAAGGTGAAAAAGCAAGCTATATAAAGCTAGATGTAGAAGGGGCTGAATTAAAAAGCCTTGAGGGAGCAAAAAACACTATTATAAATTACAAGCCATCGCTTGGAGTAGCCGCATATCATAGAAATGATGATTTTTTCACTTTAATTAAATATATTGATAGTTTAAATCCGAATTATAAGATATATCTAAGGCATAATCATTATATACCTGCTTGGGAAACAATTATTTATGCTATTAATGAAAATTAATAGCTTGCATTTTTTTATATTATATCAGTTACAACTATATAAATCTTCAAAATAAGCCTTGTGATATTTAAATTTTAAACCAAATATCAACAAAGGCTTATTTTATTTAACATTCCAAAAATTGACATCATAAAACTTATATGATAAACTTTAATCATTGGATTTATAATTTTATATATAAAGGAGAACGATTATGAGCGAAGTAAATGTTAAAACTCAAGCTGAAACCACTAAAGCATCTACAACCCCTAAAAAGAGAAAATCTGGCAAATTATTTATTTATATTTTAATTATTTTAATCATTGTTTTATTAACTAATCCACAAGTTATTCCATTTATGCCTGCTGGAATATCTGAATTTCTATATTCAACATCAAACTCATTCTTTGGCGATATGAGTGGAATTCTTGATATTTTAAGCTTTAATTTAGCTGGAATTGTGCAAGTAATTGTTATGATTTTAGCCCTACTAGTCTTAAAAGAGATTCTATTAATTATTTTTAAATTTATAAAGCCTTCAACGCCAAGAGGGCAAACTCTGCATCAGCTAGCTAAAAGTTCACTGCAATATTTCATCGTTTTACTAGGAATATTCTGGGGGCTTAGCCTACTTGGAGTTAATATGACAACACTATTTGCTAGTGCTGGTATTTTAGCTTTAATTATTGGGTTTGGTGCTGAAAGTTTAATTGCAGATATTATTACTGGTGCATTTATGATAATTGAAAACCAATTTAATATTAATGATATTATTGAAATCGATAACTATCGTGGCACAGTTACTCATATTGGACTTCGCACTACAAATATTCGCGATGTTAGTGGAAATGAAAAAATCTTTAATAATAGCGATATTAGAAATATAATAAATTTATCAATAGAAGATAGCTATGCTATTTGTGATATAGCTGTTTCATATGAAGCAGATTTAAATATAGCTAAAGAAACTATAATTGCTTTAATGCAAAATTTAGCAGAAGAAAATCATGAACTATTTAATAAAATACCAGAATTTCAAGGCGTGCAAGAATTAACAAATGAAGGAGTTATCTTGCGTGTTCGTGCTAGTTGCAATGAAAAAGATAGATTTAACGTTGCAAGAAAAATAAACTGGGCATTAAAAGAAGGCTTACAAAGAGCTGGAATGGGAGTACCGCATTCGAGCGAACTTGTTGTAGCTAAGGGGTAATCTTTATGAAAGATAATGAATACTACAATCCTATTGATGCGAAAAAATCGGTGAGTGATGAAAAACAAACTCTTGAAGATCAAGCGACAACAATTTTAAAAAAGAAATTTGATTTTAGATTAAAAAATAAAAACAAGAAAAAGAAAAACTCTCTTAATCAAAGCACTGCTTTAGTTATGAGTTCTGTTGCAGTTGTTATGGTTACAACGGCGGCTTTTCCTACTACGCCTGAGCCATCGCAAGGCTCTTTAATTTATCAAGGAGAATGGGAAAGCGACACTGGTATATATCTTTATATTGATAGTGATGGTGATATGACATTTTCTTCTGATAACGTGCCTTACGATTTCACCATTACTTCTAACACCATAACGAGTATATCAGATGTAGAGCTACATGGAAAAACTAATTTTGATGAAGAGTATGGCGAAATAATGGCAAACTATGTTATCGAATATGGCGATTCTCAAATTAATTCTCAAGAAGGGGATATCGATATAACTGTTACCGTAGTTGACGAGGAAACAAGACTTTTAGTTGATTTCAAAGTTATTTCCAAAGAGCCGATTTATTTTACTAAAAGAGTTTCTGATTCTAATAATTTTACGCCTGAATTTCAAGGTGAATTATGGTTGAGCGAAACGTCTAATAAACAGATAATATTTGATTTTATATTATCAAAAATTCTATATTTTGATGGTGTAGATGATGGAATGCTACTCTCACAAAATGTTATATTTAATACAAATGAAGTAACTGCACATATAGAAGTGTATGAATACCGTTTAGAAACTGGCAATATGTATAGAAATTCTGCGATTGATCATTATTTTACAGGTACTTATATGGATAATAATAGCGAAATGCAAGTTGAGATTATTTTTCATGGAGAATTAATTGTTGATAATGAAATTTTCTATAAATCAGATATTTTATATGATGATGATTATTGGAGTGAAGTTTACAACATTATCTTTCCAGAAGAAAATGCAGAATATACCCCGCCTACACCAACGCAAACCCCAGAGCCAGAAACCCAATTTGAAAGCACTGTAAAAACCTTTGTTTGGTATTCTGACGAGAGTGAATTTAATAATAGGTATGCCAACGTTACATATAGTGAAGACAATAATCAAATTATGCTCCACAGTGAATCTGGCGTTTGGAGAAACGGATATATTTTCACAGATCCAGGCAGTAGTATTGCTGGTGAAAATGCAATAATTTTTATTGATCCTAGCGCAGGTCAGTCTGCAGACACTACATCTGTTTTTATAACTGAAACTGATTTTGGATTTAATTTGCAAGTCATAAGCGATGATGGAGAGCCTCTTGGAAGTTTTGATTTTATTTTAGTTGAATAATTAAAAAACATAAAAAAATCAGCCTTTATTTAAAGGCTGATTTTTTAATATTATAATATTTTATTTTTGAATATTCTTCGCAGCTTCGTTTTCTGAATCTTCATAGAATAATCTAGTATTCGGATCAACAGTTCCTATTCCCATATAGCGAGCTTTGTAATCTTTAAATAAAGTAAACACTGTTTTACTTAAAACAACCACAACTATTATATTGATAATAGGATATAAAACTCCAAAGAAGTCTGTGAATGCCCAAATTTGCGCTGTTGAAATACCTTGAGTTGCAAAGTAGATAGCTACTAATGCTGGAACTGGGTATATTATTTTAAATATAAACATAATTTTATTTTTTAAATCAACATTATTTTGCAAAGCATGACGTAAAACGCTGTCATAGTATGTAAACCACCCTGAGTGAGTTGTTATACCAAATAATAAAACAACAATCGCAACGAATTGTGCACCTATTTCACCATAAACTGTTCCGAATGCTGAAATAGATAATGATGCACCTTGTAAGCCAGTTGTCCATTCGCCACTTGTTATGATAACTAATGACATAATTGTGCAGATGATTACAGTATCAATAAACACTTCAAACATACCCCATAAGCCTTGTTTTACTGGATGTTCAACATAAGCTTGTGAGTGAATCATAGTAGATGTGCCTTGACCAGCTTCATTACTAAATACGGAGCGAGCAAGCCCTTGATTTATTGCAAGACGCATAGTTGCTCCTGCAAATCCGCCAACTGCAGCTGTTCCTGTGAATGCGCCTGCAAAAATTTGAGCAAATGCACTTGGAATTTCTTTAGCATTTACAACTAATATTCCTAAAGATAACACAACGAAAATTATAATCATCGCAGGCACTATTTTACCAGCAAATTCAACAACACGTTTACCGCCACCTAAAACAATACCTAATAATAAAACACTGTAAATTACGCCAAAAAGCATCATATCAATTTCAAAAACTGATGTAAAACCTTCAGCAACTGTGTATCCTTGAATACCAGTTAGGAATGTGCAAAAGAAGAATATACCGTATAATACTGAAAGAGTGCCTGCAACTTTAGCAAGTCCTTTTGGCAGTATACTTGATAACCCTTTTTGAATGTAGTAGGTAGGGCCACCGTAAGGTTGTCCTTTTTCATCTCTTTTTCTGTAATAAACAGCTAAAGTGATTTCAGCGCATTTTAAACCCATTCCTAAAAGTGCTGCAAGCCATAGCCAGAATAATGCACCAGGGCCACCAACTGCTATAGCAGTAGCAACACCACCGATATTACCAACGCCAACAGCACCACCAATAGCAGTAGCCACAGCTGTAAAAGCACTTACATGCCCATCGCCAACATTTCTGTTTTCTTTTTTAAATACAGAAAACAAAGTATTTTTCATAAAATGCCCAATATGTCTAAATTGGAAAAAACCTGTTCCCACAGTGAAAATAGCACCTGAACCTAACACTAAAATAAGCATTGGAGTTCCCCATAAAAACCAGCTCGTTTGGGTAAAAAAGTCAAAAAGTTCTGTCATAATTTTGTCTCTCCTATTAAAATTATTAATTATCTATCGATTTATAAACCTTCTTATAATTTTGCAAAAGCACCTTCAAAAGCATTTATTAAATCTTGAACGTCTTCACAGCCTGTTGACATACGAATATAAAAATCATTATAGTATTTTGGTGAAATTAATGTTTCAACGTCTCCAAGACTTGTTGCTATTGGCATCAGCCCAACATTATCAACAAATTTTTCCATCATTTCTTTTCCGCCTTTTAAACGGAACATAACAATACAGCCTGAGCCTTTAACTAAAGTTTTCTTAACAAAATCATACTGTGGATGAGTTTCTAATTCTGGATAAATTACAGACTCTATTTCCTCTTTACCTTGGAAATATTTTGCTAAAGCAAGCGCATTTTGGCATTGCTTATCTTGTCTTAGTGGTAGTGTTCTTGCACCACGAAGAGCAAGCCATGAGCTAAATGGACTTGGATGTGTTCCTAAATTATCGCCCATTATACGAATTTTTGTTATTAATTCTTTTGAAGCAGAAACTAAACCGCATAATGCATCTCCATGCCCAACCACATATTTTGTTCCTGAATGAACAACAACGTCAGCGCCAAGTTCAAGTGGACGAAGCAAGTATGGTGAAAGGAATGTATTATCAGCAACAACTAAAATTCCTTTTTCATGGGCAATTTCTGATATTGCTTTAATATCTGCTAGTTGTAGCATTGGGTTTGATAATACTTCAAAATAAATAACTTTTGTATTTTCTTTAATAGTTTTTTTAATTAAATCTAAATCTAAAATATCAACTTTATCTACTTCAACTCCTTTTTGCGGTAAAACATCATTCATCATATTATTTGTGCAAAAAAATAAATCATTTGATGAAATGCAGTGATCTCCTGAGTTTAATAAAGCAAATAAAGTTGAACTTATAGCGCCCATTCCAGAAGCTGCAACATAGCATTTTTCAGCACCTTCAAGTGATGCTATTTTTTCTTCTAATGCTGCCGTAGTTGGGTTTGTACTTCTGCTGTATAAGTAGTCGCCTTCAGCAAAATCATAACATGCACTAATTAGCCCTCTTTGCAGAAATTCTTGTGATGTTGGGAACGCATAAGTAGTTGTTTCGTAAATTGGCGTATTTAAAGCCCCTGTCACAGGATCTGGTCCTTGTCCTGCTTTAATTGCACGAGTATTAAAATCCATGCCTTCAAATCTTTCCATAATTAAATCCTCCAAAAAATATTGTGAATATTATATAAATAAATTATTAATTATATATTACTTATAATGCCTTATTTCATAGTATTTGTCAACATAAAATCACACTTTTCTACATTTAAATTAAATACACATTTTAAATTTAGTTAAAATTACAATGCAATTTTTAAAATCTTATTTAATTAAAAAAATAATTTTAAAACCACACTTTTTTCTGCTAATTTATCTTGTTAAATAACGTTATTTTATTATTAAATTTTTATATTTAAAAATAGTTATTTTATGGTAGAATATTTATATTACATAATAAAAAATGATAGTAACCACAAAAGTGTTTACTATCATTTTTAATTTTTATAATTTATCAAATATATCTTTTATCTCATCAATATTAATTTTGCTTTTTTTCCTATCAAAGCTTAAAATTCCATTAATCTCTTGCTCAACATCAGATAGCTGTGTGTAAATACAAGCTGATAAGCCTTCATTTTTTGCAGGTAGTATTTCATTAGCATATAAATTTCTTATAGCTAAAACGAAATCTTCTCTTGTTTGCAAATTTTTATAGCTAAACGCTCTTTTTTTATGCTGCGCCTCGCTCTCTTTGTATGCGTATCCACCAAACTCGCTTAAAATAACAGCCCTATTTAATTTATCTTTTTTATGCTTATATTTTCTAAAATATATATGCAAACTTTTAAAATCACCCAGCCCTTGGTCGTGCCATCCACTTGCATGGTCTATAAGCCTTGTTGGATCTTGTTTTTTTATCATATCATATGCTATTTTTGAATCAAATTGTCCCCAGCCTTCATTAAAAGGCACCCACATCACAATCGACGGGCAATTTTTAAGCATATCAATCATTTCCATCATTTCAATATAAAATTCTTTGCGAGCATTTTCATCTTGTCTTGCAAAGGCTTTATAGTTATTATCTTTTATATTAATTGGCAGAAATGCTGGCGCTGTTATCACTGATAATTTATAATCTCCACCACCATTTATCATATCCTGCCACACCATCATGCCAAGCCTATCGCAATGATAATACCAGCGCATAGGTTCTATTTTTATATGCTTTCTAAGTGTGTTAAACCCTAGCTCTTTCATTTTCACTATATCATACACTAGCGCTTCATCGCTTGGCGCTGTGTATAATCCATCCTGCCAATATCCTTGGTCTAAAACGCCATTGCAAAAACATTCTTTACCATTTAAATATAATCGTTTAATCCCTTTTTCATCTTGCTTTATATCTAAAATTCGCATTGCAAAATATGTTTTAATAAAATCATTTTCAGCTTTCACATTAACATTATATAAATGCGGATTATCTATATCCCAGGCTATAAAATTTGGCATATCGATTTCTATTTTTTTATTGCAAACCGATTTAAACTCACGCTCATCTATTTTAATTTTGCATTCTACATCCTTATTACTGTTTACAGTAATGTATGCCTTTGAATTTTCAAAATCAGGCGTTATATCAACGCTTTTTATAAAAACTTCGGGAACACTTTCTAGCCAAACTGTTTGCCATATTCCACTTTGAGGAGTATACCAAATGCCACCACTTTTAACTTTTTGCTTCCCTCGTGATTGAGGGGCAGTATCCTGAGGATCAAAAACTTTAACAATTATAGTGTTGCTTTCTTTTTTTAAGCACTTTGTAATATCAAAATAAAAGCTTGTGTATCCGCCCTTATGTTCCCCTACTAATTCACCGTTTACGCTAACAATCGTGTGCCAGTCAACAGCACCAAAATGAAGAAAAACCTTCCCCTTATTAAAATCTTCAGGCAGTGTAAATTCTTTTTTATACCATAAATATTCGTTTGGTTTTGGCTGAGTTACATCGCCTGAAAGCTCGCACTCTGGCGAAAACGGAACAATTATTTTTTCTATGTATTCTTCTGGCTGATTACCACTCGTTACGCTGTAATCCCATAGCCCGTTTAAATTTATATAGCTATCGCGCCAAAATTGTGGTCTTGGATATTCGCTTAAAATATTATTTACATCTATTTTATCTACCATATTAATCTACACCTTTCTATTTTCATTAGTTTTACTCATAATATAAAGTGGCACAAGTGCAATTAATGTGCAAACACCTGCCATAACAAAAATTAAATTTGTAGGTAAAAAACCACTATTTCCATCTATAACGATTGGCATGCCAAACATTGAAATTATTAATTGCCCTATATAAGGACCTATAATCATCGGAAGCAGCACTCTAAAAACCATCCTTATTCCTTGAAAGCTACCCACTTCGTTTTCTGGCGTTAAATCTCTTAGCCATGCACCGCTAACTATTATTTTTGCAACTATTCCAAACGCCATTACAAAAATTCCTATACATAAAAACAGCATTGTTTTAGCATTTGCAACTAAGAAAAATCCAGCCGATGATATCAGTAAAGAAAAAATCATTGATTTTGTTTTATCAACTTTATCAACTACTAATCCAAATATCACCCCAGCTACACCTGATAATAGCGTCATCACTCCAAGATAAAGCCCAATTTCACTATAATTAAACTTAAGTGTTTGAGTGAAATATATTATTTGATAAGGAGTTGCTATTTGTTCTGCTGCTGTGAATATTAGTATACAAATTAAAAGCCATTTAAGTTTTTTATCTTTTTTTAAAGCCTTAAAAGAAAAAGCATTTATTAATTGCTCTTTATAATTAAGATTTCTTTTTTGTTTTAGTGTGCCTACATCTTTCATAAAAGATGCGCCTATAATACCACTGATGCTAACTATTACTCCAAGGCTAATAAAAAACACCGTATATCCGAATGTATCAATTATAATTCCTGAGGCAACCGTAGTAACAACTAATGCAATAAGCGGGAAAATTTCTAAAATACCGCTAACTGTCCCCCTATTTGTTTCATCTGTTATATCCGTTATCCATGCATTAAAGCAGGCATCATTTGCTGTTGAGCCAAAAAAGGTCATCACGCAGTCTAAAATTATTAAAAGCACAACTGATACTAGAGTTGAGTCTGCAAGTGATGATAATGGGAAAACAGCCGTTGATACTCCCCATAAAATATAACCACCTAAAATAATCGCCTTACGCTTTCCAAGTCTGTCGCTAAATGTGCCCATTAAAAACGTAGCGAGCGTTGCTGTTATGGCACTAGCAGCTACCATCGCACTAATTATACTAGGATCTGGCGAAATTTTATCATTTACAAACGTGTTAAACCATGTATTTTCAACTGCCCATGCTATCTGCCCAGAAAAGGCAAGGAGCACCATTGCCACCCAGTTACTGCCTTTTATCTTTGTTTTACTCTTATTCATCAATTAACCCACTCCTTCAATTAAAATTACAAAACCTGCATTTTTAATTATCGCTTTATTAACCGCTTATAATATCTATATATTTATATTATATCTTATTTTATTTTTTTTGCAATAAATATGAGTTTTAATAACTATTATACTAAAAAACGTTAGCCTTAAAACAAGACTAACGCTTAAATGCGATTAATTAAATTGACGAATACATATTTTAAAATTTAATAAATTTTAAATAATTATCTCTCTAAAAGTTCTATCATACTCATATTCGGAAGCATCAAAAAGCAAATACGTTTTTTAAAATAAACCGACTTTTTCAGGGGTGAAATCATCTTCGCTCTATTTAATAAAAATAAGTCGATAACCTTTTCAATATCATCAACATAATAAGCTGTGTGATACAGTTTTTGATTATTTTCGATTTGCTTATCTAATGTGTTACTACCCTGTAAATTTTCGAGTAATTCAAGGCGTGGATGCCCTTCTTTTACAATAAATAATCCACGTATACCTTGCGCCTCGTCCTCAAAAAAATCATCTTCCTTTTTATATCCCATTAAAGTATATATCGAAAGTTCTTTTTGAATATTTTTGGTTGCAACACCGATGTGATGAAATTCTAAATCACCAATTTCATTTGCGAGCTCTTTTTCAAGTGCATCGCTTGATACACCTTCTAAAAGCTGTGATAGTGTTTTTTCAAAATATGTTTTACTTATATTTAAATGCTCATTATATTGCAGTTCAGTTTTAATTCCAGATAAAAAATCAAGATTTTCAGCTAAAGTATCTATTCTAATTTCAAGCATGTTTAATTCATTAAATGCTATATTGCAAAGCAAAAATACGGCTTCATCGCATACAATTTTCACTTTATCAAGCATTAAAGTATTCAATAAAACTTCTTTTTCATTAACACATATTAAATTAAAAACAGCAATTACGCTTTTATCAATGCGGCTTTCTAAAAGAAAATCGTATGATTTTTCTTTAGCTAAATCTAAATTTAAATTTTCTTGTAAATCAGCTGGCTTAACAGGACGCAGTTTATAGCTATATCCCTCTAAAGACATACGATGTTTCATTCGCCACTCTTTTCTAAAACATTATCACAAAGGGCTTTCGGTGTAGAAAGTTCAGCCATTTCATCACCCTCAAAAGTGATATCAAATTCTTCTTCGATTGCAAATAGAATTTCCACTCGTGTTAATGAATCCCAAATTTCTTTAGTATCAAAATTTTCCATTAATTTTTCATTGGAAATTTTTAAAATGTCAGCCATTAAAGCTATTATTTCTTGTTTCATTTTTTCACCTCTTTAGTATCTATTATATGTTATCTTTATTAAATCTTTTGGTATTTCATATGAGAATTTTTCTGCTTGAGTTAAATATTTACTTAAATATTTTTTTAAGAAAATTTCTGCTGGCTCATTACGAGGCCCTTTTTTAAACTCAACTTTAACTAAGTCGTTTTGAAAATGCTCTGTAATTGTTTTAATAGCACCTAGCACAATTATATCATCAATCCCTCTTCCTAATGCTCGACAGCTAATAAAAATTTCTTGTATGCTAACATAGTTTTCGATTTTTTTACCAACGCAGACGCCTATTAATCCGCTATCTGAAAGCTTATCAGAAAGCGATATTGAAACCACACAATAATCATTGCTATCAATAATATCTTCAACGCTAGCCTGTTCATATCTTGCATAATTAAAAATAAATTGGTTTGTTTTATTTGCAAGTTCATAAATTCTCTGTGATTGTTTCTTATTATTTATTTCAAAATCTAATTTTAATTCTAGTGAGCGTATATACTCTTCATTAGATAAATTCGCTTTGAGCATCACCCTTTGGGCTTTCGCTTGCATATCTTTTGTTCGCAAAAAGTCTTCATTGCCTACACGCAATTTTAAAAAACCTGGATGGCTTGCAAGTACATTCGCTGTGATTTTTGCATCTTCTTTAGCATGTATAATTTTAATACTAGGGTGAATCATGCTAACGGCCGTTAATTCTCCAATATTATCATCAATAAAAACCATACTATCTTGATGTATATTTAAATAGCTTGCAATTTCTGTTATAGAGTTTGCTTTTTCATCCCAAGACGCACAAATTTTTGCAAAATCAGATTTTTTAAGTGGGAAATCACATCGATTTTCTAGCATAATCTCAACGTCTTCAAGGTTATTCTTAGAGCAGATAGCCAGAAAAAATCCTTCGCTAGAAAGCCTTTTTAATTCATTTTGCAATTCTTTATGCCCATCAGTTAAAACTACACCATCTACACCATCTTCACCAAGTACGCCAGAGTATAAGGTGTTATCTAAATCCACTACTATCGCTTTTTGCAAAGGTTTTAGCATCGCAGGCAGATATTTTAATCCTAAATCTTTTGAAATAGCGGTTAATGTAGCTGAGCTTAAAGCTGTTCCCGTAACATCTTTTGCACGTTCATCAAGGAATTTTTCTCCAAGAGAATTTTTAATATCTTCCAAGGAATACACTACAACACTACTTATATCACTTTTAAATTCAAAGCCATGTATAATTGCTAAAATAGGAGATTTAATTTTTTTATGTAAAAAATTAAATCTCTCTGCTAAAAAGCTTTGCAAATCAATATTCGTATATCGTGTAGCATCTACAAAAACAATAACCATATCTGATTTATCGTCTAATTCAAGAAAAGAAAAGCTGTCGTCATATCCGCTATAAACAAAGTTAATGCCAATACCTGCATAATCCAAAAAAACTCCTACACTATGCTCAATCATTTCAAACGCATGATTTCTAAAGACTTGTATAGTGTAGTTTTTTTCTTGAACTGGCTTGTATGTTGTTAGCTTTCTGCGTGTTAATTTTTCTTCAAAAATAAAAGATTGTAATTCTAATTTATTCATTATTAATCCCTTTAAATAGCCTTTAAAGTTAATATAGGCATTTTAAACTTTATAGGCTTATATATTTATTTAAAAAACAGATAATCCTGTGCCGATTTATTATCGCACACACTAAAATCTAAGTTATATGTTTGCCAATCATAGTCATACATAATGCGGGATTTATTATAAATTATATCAAGCGCTACAACTTCATAAAACCCTTTAAATTCCATAGTGTGAAAAGGCACATTATTTATCATTTCAGTTTGGCAGATATTAAGCGATTTTAAAATATCGTCTAAACGGCTAGTAAAAATCAAATCATAATCTAAGTTTCGCACATACATACTAGCTGTGATAGGCTTTTCTTCGCCTTTCTCATCTATAATAACGCCACTAAATTCTTTTTCATACCTTAACGGGCTATTTAAACATTGCTCTACATAATGCACAAAAGTGCCTGCAATCGTTGGCGATATTCCAACTGTTAGAGATTGAGCTTTAACTGAGTATAAATATGCAAAAGGGCTATCTGCACCAAAACTAGTTCTCACGTTTGCCTCGTATAACATTTGCGCATCTTTACCCCAAACAGCAAATGAATACAGTGGGTGTTTTGTGCGTTTAAAATCTTCACGCTCAAGTGCATAATCGCCTAAAATGCCCGTTTTAGATTTTGTGTTTTTAATATCAAATACTCCAGTTTTACAAAAATCCCAGTTAAAGCATGGTATTAATAATGTTCCATCCTCTCCAACTGCTTTTTGTAATGAATTTATAAAAATATCAGGATCAAATCTCTCGCCATTTTTCCTGCAAGTATATGCAAGAGCCGTTACATCAGTAGTTACTAAAACAGCAGAGCCTTTTTTTATAAATTTCAAATTATCTGCTAAGTTTTGCATTGAAATAAATTCCATTATCCCTCCAATAATCTATATTATTCTTTAATTTCTTCTAATAAATTATGCTGAGTTAATTGATTTATTATAGGTACTAAATCCCCAGCATATGCTTTTATTTTTTCAGCTAATTGTAATAAATTAAGTGTGCCATCTGAATACGCTAATACATTCATCATATTGCGCAGATGTAAAGCTGAGCCTTTTATACTTGCCGTAGGGTAAAGCCCTCTCTTACCAAGTTGTGGCTCACATAAACAAGTTGCTTTATATTTTACGTTATTTTCTAGGATTTGAATTATTTCACAATAAACATTAAGTGCACCAGCAAGTCCATTTTGAGTTATAAGAGTTAAATCATCAGCAGATGTATGATATTCAGGATATGCATCATATTTTGAGCGCATAACAGAGCAAACAGGCAAATCTATTCCTGGTGCACCATACTGTCTTTCGTCTGATTGTCTATCTAAAAATGTGTAGTGTATATAATCTGGATGTAAATGCTTTAAAACGTGTTGAGCGACTATATCTGCTAATGTATCTGATTTTCTTGATTCTAAATAAGAGTATACGCGCTCATCACCCACACATGTAATCACAAATCCAGCTTGAACTTTTTGTTTTAATTCGGCTAGATTTTTTTGCAAATATGTAATAGCTCCTATTGTTTCTGGTATGAAAATTATTCGATATGAATATTTACGCTCTGACAAACTTAATAAATATTTTGCAAGGGCAGTTGCAACGCAAACCCCAGAAAGCTCATTATTCCCCATAGATGGATGACAAACATATGTAGAGAAAAATATTTCTTCCTCACTTTGCCCAGGTATAAGCACTTCACCATACGTTAAAGAGCCTTCAAACAATTCGCTTTTAATTACTACGTGATATTCACCTTCTGGCAATGCCATCATTTGATTATGGCTCATGCAAAATCCACTGCGCTCTTTATAATAGCTCGTAACATATGGTATCCACTCTGGTTGCTCTGGCAATGTGTAAATCATTTCCTTTAGCTCTTTTAGTGATACAATTTTATCAATAGGGGCAGAGTAGCCCACAACATGCAAATTATTATTTGCAAAATCAATTATTCTTGTGCCATTAGCATCCTCTATATACGCCTCACTAATTCTCCATTCTTTAGGAACTACCCAATCAAAAACCTGTGTGCCCGTTGGCACTTCATATGTTTTTAATATTGGAACTTCTCGTTTTAGTATATCAAATGTTTTTCTCACACCTTCACCAGTTAAGCTACGGCAAAGTGGAAAAAGCTCGCTTGCAAGTGCATGCATATCAAAGTGAAATTCCATCATAATTTCCTTTCTAATTGCTGTTTTTAGCCTAAGTGTTAAATAGATAATTTCACAACTTATATAACTTAGGTTTACTATATAAAATATTATTAAAAAATTACTTTTCAAAACTACTATTTTCAACCAATAAAAGCTTAATAATTCCATACTTAACTATATCATTTTAGGATAATATAGT
Source organism: uncultured Oscillospiraceae bacterium (assembly GCA_964628475.1). Lineage (GTDB taxonomy): Bacteria > Bacillota > Clostridia > Oscillospirales > Ruminococcaceae > RGIG3102. The sequence continues at coordinate 36,121 of CAZVOQ010000001.1, forward strand.
CAATATAATGTGTGAAAGAATTCCCTTTTTTAATCATAGTTAATTGATTTATTTTTATGTGATTTAAACGTTATTAATTTCAAAATTTTAATTAATAATATTCTAATATAATTTTATATATCGAATATAAAATTTATAATAAAAACCACTGACTGGTGGGTTGCACAAGCCCTAAAAGGTCATACTACCGGCAAGCCTCTCAAGGGGCATTTAAAATCCGTCAATCGTATCAGCTCACTACAACCGTTCAAATGGTGTGCTTTCTATTATAACTCACCACTGTGTTGAATAATAAATGAATTGTCATCTCGCTTCGCTTAATGCTGAAAGCTAAAGCATTTTTATTCCCCAGTAAAAATGGGGGTTTATTTCTTGCTAAAGCGATAAACAAAACTGACTTCACTATAATAGCGAAATCAGTTTGTCGTTTAATTTAATATTCTACCTAAAAAGGTTTTTTATACTTTTTGTACAAATTGAGTTATACAAATTTAAGTAAAGAGAATTATAAATTTATATTAATTTATGGAGTTGGTGCTGATGTTCCAAAATATAAACCAATGTTAGTAGTATAATCTGTAAATAATGAAATATCTCCAGTACCTTCAGTCCAATTAGTTCCATCAATTGACGTGTAATATTTCATACCAGTTCCAAAATAATTGTTTGTTGCATTATTATTAAATGCGTAAGCAGCCTCACTTCCACTTGTTCCGGCTACGGCTGTTAAAGTTCCGCTAAAAGAAGAATCTGGAGTGCCTATATTT
>CAZVOQ010000002.1:0-17134 GCA_964628475.1 uncultured Oscillospiraceae bacterium
TAAAGAAACAGATAAAATCAGCTTAGGACACAAAAAAGAATCAGATAACCCATGGTCAAAACTAGAAACAGAATTACCACTAGGTTCAATTTTTGAAGCGAAAATCGTTTCATTAACTAAATTTGGTGCATTTGTTAAAGTTCTACCAGGTGTTGATGGTTTAGTTCACATTTCTGAAATTTCATATGATAGAGTTGAAGATCCAAACACTATCTTAAAAATCGGCGATGTTGTTACTGTTAAACTAATCGGTGTGGATTTAGAAGCAAAAAGAGTTTCACTATCAATCAAGCAAACACAAGAAGCTCCAGCTAAAGAAGAAGCAGTTGAAGAAACAGCTGAATAATTTTTAAAATAAAGAACAGAGTTTTTACTCTGTTCTTTTTATTTACCAAAATATATATGAATATAAAAATTTAATATATAAAATCAATATAAATCTTTATTTTTTCTCTTTATCATGATATAATAAAAAGTAATTATAATTATTTTTAGGGGTATATTATGTATAAAGAAAAAAGAGTGATTGCAGTTGTTTTAGCAGCTGGTAAAGGCACTAGAATAGGCTTTGATATAAAATAGATGATTTCTCGGTGGTGAAAAAATCAGTTTTAGCATTTGAAAATAATAAATATATTGATGAAATAATTGTTACGGCAAGTGAAAATATAAATGAAATAGCAAATCAGCTACAAGATTTTAAAAAGGTTGTAAATATAATAAAAGGTGCACAAACTAGAAGTAAATCTGTTGAAAATGCATTAGAATATGTAAAAGAAAACTCTTTAGTGGCAATACATGATGGGGCAAGGCCTTTTGTGAGTGATGAAATTATTAATAATGTGATAGAAGATGCTTTTATTTATAAAGCGGCTATTCCTTGTGTAAAAGTTAAAGACACTATTAAATTTTCAAACACAGGATTTTGTAATGAAACTTTAGACAGAGAAAATTTATTTATAACTCAAACACCACAAGTGTTTTGCATAAATTTATATAAAAAATTATTAAGCGAAAATAAAGATGCTGATTTTACAGATGACGCACAACTTTTTGAAAAAGCAGGCATAGATGTTAGGATTTCAAAAGGAGATTATGAAAACTATAAAATCACAACTATTGATGATATAAGAAAAGAGAAGATTATGAGAATAGGCCATGGCTATGATGTGCATAAATTAGTTGAAAATAGAGATTTAATTATAGGTGGGGTTAATATTCCATATGAAAAAGGCTTGCTAGGCCATTCAGATGCAGATGTTTTAGTGCATGTTGTTATGGATAGTATGCTAGGCGCTTTAGCTTTAGGAGATATAGGAAAGCACTTCCCTGATACAGATGAGAAATTCAAAGGTGCAAATAGTATAGATTTATTAAAACACGTTGTTAAAATAATTGATGATTATGGCTATACTTTATCAAATTTGGATGCAACAATAGTTGCGCAAAGCCCGAAATTATCTCCTTTTATTTTAAAAATGAGAGAAAATTTAAAAGAGGCTATTGGCTGTGATATTAATGCAGTTTCAGTTAAAGCAACGACTGAGGAAAAATTAGGGTTTACAGGTTCTGGAGAGGGTATATCAGCTCACTGTGTTTGCCTTTTAAAACAAAAATAAGAAAAGGAGCTAGGATATGAATATAGATGGTATTATTGTAAGTGTGCTTAGCATTATAAACACAATACAAATTACAGATATTATAGATATTTTAATTATGACAGTGATTATCTATAATGTTATTTTACTTTTAAGAAATACTCGCTCAATGCAAATTTTAAATGCATTATTACTAGTTGCAATAGCTTATGTTATCGCAACACAGTTTGGATTAAAAAGCATAAGTTTTATGATAACTAGTTTATCTCAAGTTTCTTTAATTGTTATAGTGATTGTTTTTCAAGGCGAAATTAAAAGGCTTATAGAAAGATTTGGCAGAACAAATGTTTTTTCCCTAGCAGGCTTTAATAGAAAAACTGCGCAAGAAGAAGAAATTGAAGCTATGAAAAAGACAGTTACAGCTATATGCGATGCAGCACAAAAACTAAGCGACAATCAAATTGGTGGTCTTATAGTTATGGAGAAATTTTCTAATATAGATGAATTTATAAAAACAGGAACTGTAGTTAATGCAGACATTTCCACAGAAATTATCAACACCATTTTTTATAATGGCACACCACTTCACGATGGTGCATTAATTATAAGCGATAATAGAATAAATACGGCAGGCTGTGTACTTCCTTTATCAGATAATTTAGATATCAGTAAAGACATGGGAACAAGGCACAGGGCAGCTCTTGGGCTTTCTGAAAATTCAGATGCTGTTATAATAGTTGTTTCAGAAGAAACAGGTTATATCTCTATTGCAAAAAATGGCAAACTTAGAAGAAGGCTAGATAAAAAATCTTTATATAGCCTTTTATCAGCGGAATTCGTTGGACCTTTAGAGGATAGCTTTTTAAAACAGCAACAAAAAAATAAAAGCAAGGGGTGATATAGATGCTAAAAAACAAACTACTTGAAAACAATAAATTTGTGCTTTTAATATCCTTTTTAATATCGGTTTTTATTTGGGGATATGTAATAGTGTATCAAAGTAACACAGATAGTATTGTTATAAGGGATGTGCCAGTTTCAACTGAATATGTGCAAAGTCAATATCAAAATCTAGGCCTTGATGTTATTTCAACTAGTATAGAAGATGTTAATGTTACAGTTTCTGGATTAAGAAGTGATATAGGTGATTTAACAGCAGAGGATATAATTGTATACCCAGTTTTAACGAATGTAAATGGCCCTGGTGAATACACTTTGTCCCTAACGGCAACAAGCCTTTCAACATTTAAAAACATTACCATCGACTCATTAAGTAGCGATAATATAACTGTTTATTTTGATAAGGTTATTTCAAGAGAATTTCCGATTTTCATTGATGCAACTGGCATTAGTATTTCAGAAGATTTTCTTTCAGGAGTTATCTATTCAAATATTCAAGAATTAGTAGTGGTAGGCCCTGAGAATGAAGTTGATAAAATAAGTCAGGCGAAAGTTGCAGTAACAAGTGATGATGTTTTAACACAAACAACTGCCATAATGGCAGAAGTTGTTTTATATGATAATCTAGGAAATATAATAGAGAGCGAAGTGTTAAATTTAGATAATGAAGAAATCGAAGTTATTATTCCTGTATTAAAAAGGGTTGAACTTCCAGTTAAAATAGAATACACAAATGTGCCAGAGGGCTTTGATGTTAGTATATTTAATGAAGAAATAAATCCTAAAACAGTTGTAGTTGGAGCGCCAAGCAATCAAGCAACTGTAACTGAATATGTGGCAGGATATGTGGATTTAAAAAATATTGAATTTGATAAAAACTACGATTTTATAGTTCAGTACCCAGAGGGATACACATCTTTAGATGATGTTTATAATATAACTGCCACTATCCCATCAGATAATATTTCAGAAAAATTAGTTTCTGTAACAGATATTAGAGTTGTTAATAGTCAAGGTAATGATATTGAAGTGGTTTCAACAGAGATAACAAATGTTTTATTAATGGGAACGAGTAGCAGTATCGAAGAAATAGAAGGCGAGGATATTATAGCTCAAATTGATATTACAAAAATATCACTAACCCAAGGAACGCAAACGGCAACTGTGGAATTTATTATTCCATCAAGTGAGGAAGTTTTTGTTAAAAGTACTCACACAGTTACTATTAAAAATTAAATATAGCCTTATATGATTTAAAGCTATAAAAGGAACAAAAAATAAATGATTATAATAAATAATATTAAATTGGATATAACCGACGATAAAAATGAAGCTGTAAAAAAAGCAATTAAAATGCTGGGTTTGCCAGCTAATCAAATAAAAACAGCTACAATTAGAAAGATTTCAACCGATGCAAGAAAGAAAACAGAGATTAAATTTGTTTTTTCAGTTGCAATAGAGCTTATTGATGAAAAATTAGAAGATAGTTTTATAAATAAAAATGGTGATATTCAAGTTAAAAAGAAAAATCAAATTGAATTTTTAATAGGAAAAGAAGAAATTAAAAATCCACCTATTATAGCAGGCTTTGGTCCATCAGGGCTTTTTGCAGGATTAGTTTTAGCAAGACAAGGATTCTGCCCAATTATTTTAGAAAAAGGCGATGATATCGACACAAGAAAATTAAAAGTGCAAAATTTTATAAAAAATCAAGAGCTTGATGTTGATAGCAATATCCAATTCGGTGAGGGTGGCGCTGGAACGTTTTCAGATGGAAAACTAACTACTCGTATCGGCGATGAAAGATGCGAATTTATACTAAAAACATTTGTTGATTTTGGCGCACCACAAGAAATTTTATATAAAGCAAAACCACATATAGGAACAGATTTATTAACAGATATTATTAAAAATATTAGAAATGAAATAATAAAATGTGGTGGTAAGGTTTTATTTAATACAAAACTTGAAGATATTAAAATAGTAAATGATAAATTAACTAGCGTTATAACAAATAAAGGCGAAATGCCTACTGAAAATTTAATATTAGCTACGGGACATTCTGCAAGAGATATGTTTTATATGCTTAAAGATAAAAATGCTCAAATGAGCGTTAAGCCTTTTTCAGTGGGCGTTAGAATAGAGCATTTACAAAGCGAAATCGATAAATCGTTATATCATTCATTAGCAGGCCATGAAAATTTAGAAGTGGGCGAATATCAATTAGCAAACACAAAAGGTGATAGAGGCGTTTACACATTTTGTATGTGTCCAGGCGGTAGTGTTGTTGCAGCGGCGAGCGAAGAAGAAACAGTTGTTGTTAATGGTATGAGTCAGCATGCAAGAAACGGTAAGAATGCAAACTCTGCGATTGTTGTATCTGTTAATGAAAAAGATTTTGATAATGATTTTACAAAGGCGATTGATTTTCAAAGAGAATTAGAAAAAGCTGCATTTATAGCAGGAGGGAAAAACTACTGCGCGCCTGCCCAAACAGTGGATAATTTTTTAAATTCTAAAAAAGGGCTTAATTTAAATTCAGTTAACCCTACATATCCAATAGGCGTAAAAGATGCAGATTTTAATAAAATACTACCAGAATTTATAAGCAAAAATATAAAAGATAGCTTGCTGGTTTTTGATAGAAAATTAAAAGGGTTTGCAAAGGCAGATAGCATTTTAACAGGCGTTGAAACAAGAACTTCATCTCCAGTGAGAATTCATAGGAATGATGAATTCCAAAGCAATATAACTGGTCTGTATCCTTGTGGTGAGGGTGCAGGATTTGCCGGAGGAATAATGTCATCAGCAGTTGACGGGGTTAGATTAGCTCAATTTATTTCTTCAAAATATAAACCAAAATATTAAGAAAACAGGATTATTAAATGATTTATAGGAAATGGTCGGTTAAGGATATTGATAATAGTGATGTCCAAAATTTAAAAAATGATTTACAAATTAATACCATACTTGCAAAAATTCTAGTTTCAAGACAGATAAAAACAAAACAAGAGGCACAAGAAAAATATTTTAAAAATTATGAATTGTCGGATCCATTTTTATTAAAGGATATGGACAAGGCAGTTTTTAGAATTCACAAGGCGATAGAAAATGAAGAAAAAATAGTTGTGTATGGCGATTACGATGTTGATGGTGTATGCTCAACTGCTGTTTTGTTTTCATATCTTGAAGGTCAGGGTGCTAATGTTTATTTTAAAATTCCAAACCGAGAAAAAGAAGGCTATGGAATGAATAAAGCTGTTTTAAAAGGCTTAAAAGATAAAGGTGTTAGCCTTGTTATAACAGTTGATAATGGAATTAGTGCTATTGAAGAAGTTGATTATGCAAATGAAATAGGTCTTGAAGTTATAATAACAGATCATCATTTGCCAAAAGACACACTGCCAAATGCCTATGCAATCGTTGATCCTTTAAGAAAAGACGATGAAAGCCCAGCTAAAACTTTAGCAGGTGTTGGAGTTGCATTTAAATTAGTTTGTGCTTTAGAATATGCACAGCCAGAGGATATGCTTGAATTTTTTGCAGATTTAGTTTGCGTTGGAACTGTTGCGGATTTAATGAAATTAGAGGGTGAAAATAGGGCGATAGTAAAAGCAGGCCTTGAGATGCTAAATCAAAATCCAAGGCAAGGATTTACAAGCTTGTTAAAATCATATGGCTATAATATAAATCAGATAACTAGCGAAACTATTGCCTTTACAATTGCTCCTAGGATTAATGCCTCAGGCAGAATGAGCGATGCTACTTTAGCATTAGAGCTTTTACTTGAAGATGATGAAGAAGCAGCCAATGAAATAGCATTGGAAATAGAAGCTGAAAATTCAAAAAGGCAGGAAGCACAAAATAAAATTGCCGAACAAATTATAGGTGATATCTCTTTAGATAAATCAAGGATAGATCAAAGAGTTTTAGTTGTGTATGATGAAGATTATCATCCGGGTGTTATTGGAATAGTGGCATCAAAATTGGTTGAAAAATATGGGAAGCCAGCAATCGTTTTAGCTGCAAATGGCGATGAATTTAAAGGAAGTGGCAGAAGTATTCCATCATTTAGCTTGCATAAAGCATTAAGTGAATGCAAAGAGCATCTATTATCGTTTGGTGGTCATGAATTAGCAGCCGGCGTGAGTGTTTTAAAAGAAAATCTTGAAATATTTAAAAAGGCAATTAATGATTATGCTAATAATAATCAAACACTTGCAACCACCCAAGATTTAAATATAGATTGCATTTTAGAAGTTAATGAAATAAATGTTAATTCTGTTAGAGAATTAGATTATCTATCGCCATTTGGAGCAGGAAATGAATCTCCGCTTTTTGCATCAAAAAAAGTTATTATAACATCAATTAATCCAACAAAAGATGCAAAACATACCATGATTAAACTAAAAAAAGACAATGCGTTTTTACAAGGCATATACTTTAATAAAGCAGTTGCCGATATTCCATATAATATTGGAGATGAAGTTGATGTTTCTTTTGCACTTTCAATTTACTCAGGAATGAATGGAGAAATGGTATCAGTTAGAATTAAAGATATTCAGCCTAGCTTAATGAGAGATGAAATTGTTGATAATTATGATATATATAAAGTGTTTAAAAATAAAATAAATTTATTAGAAAATCAAAAGCAGGCACTACTTCCTACTAGAGAGGAAGTTGTAAAAGTTTATAGATATATTCAAACAAATAAGGTTAAAAATGATGATTTAAGGCCGTTGTTTGTAGAATTTGTGGATATACAAAGTGGCAAAATTCAAATTATATTAGATGTACTATTAGATTTTAATTTAATCGAAGTTAGTATGTCAGTGAATGAGAATTATTTTAAAATAGTTCCTACAAAAAATAAGGTTGATTTAATGCAAAATGAGATACTAAAAAGTTTAGCATAATTAAAATGCCAAAACTAAAAAGGGGGAATGTTTATGTTATATAAAGAACTTATAGGATTACTGGAAGACTCTGGCAAAAACTATGACTTTGAATTAATAGATAAAGCGTATAACCTAGCTGAAAGCATGCATGAAGGGCAATTTAGAAAAACGGGAGAGGCTTATATTGCACATCCCATAGCAGTAGCTGGCATACTTGCAGAGCTTGGAATGGATTCAGTTTCTATTGTTGCAGGATTACTACATGATATTGTTGAAGATACAGATATCACATTAGAAGAAATTGAAAAAGAATTTGGAAAAGAAACAGCGGCACTAGTTGACGGTGTTACAAAACTTGGTCAAATATCTTTTTCGAGTATGGAGCAGCAGCAAGCAGAGAATTTAAGAAAAATGCTTCTTGCTATGAGCAAAGATATTCGAGTTATGATTATTAAATTATGTGATAGACTTCATAATATGCGAACAGCACAAGGCTGGAAACCTCAAAAGCAAAGAGATAAAGCACGTGAAGTTATGGAGATATACGCTCCGATTGCCCAAAGGCTTGGTATGAGTAATATTAAAGATGAGCTTCAAGATATATCCCTTAAAATTCTTGATCCTATTGGATACAATGAAGTGCAAGAAGAGATTAGAAGTGCAAAAGATCCAGAAGAATTTGTTGCAAAAATCGTTAGAAATGTTCAAAGTCGCCTAGATGAATACGAAGTTAAAGATGCAACTGTTTTAGGTAGAGTTAAGAGCACTTATGGTGTTTATAGAAAAGTTTATGTTCAAAATCGTGATATAGGTGAAATATATGATATTTATGCCGTTAGAATTATTTTAAATTCTGTAACTGAATGTTATAATGCATTAATGCTTATGCACGATATGTTCCGTCCAATTCCATCAAGATTTAAAGATTATATATCTTCCCCTAAATTAAATATGTATCAATCGCTACACACTAGCGTTATTGGAAGAGATGGTATCCCTTTTGAAATCCAAATTAGAACATGGGATATGCATTATATAGCAGAATATGGTATCGCAGCACACTGGAAATATAAACAAGGTATCAAAGGCCAAGATCAAATGGAAGAAAAAGTGGCTTGGGTTCGCCAATTATTAGAATCTCAGCAAGATAGCGATGATGATATGGAAATCCTAGATACTATTAAAAGCGATTTAGCACCAGAAGACGTTTATGTATTTACTCCAAAAGGCGATGTTATATCACTTCCAGCAGGGGCAACAGTTATAGATTTTGCTTATGCAATCCACTCGGCTGTTGGCAATAAAATGTCTGGGGCAAAAGTTAATGGCAAGATTGTTTCAATAGATTATGTTGTTACAACTGGTGAAATTATCGAAGTGTTAACCGGTCCAAAAGATAAAGGTCCATCAAGAGATTGGCTAAATATCGTTACAACGTCTGAGGCGAAAAGTAAAATTCGCTCTTGGTTTAAAAAAGAGAAAAAAGAAGAAAATATAACAGAAGGCAAATCCGCATTCGATAAAGAATTACGCCGAAATTTAATTAATATAACAGATCAAAAATATCCAGAATTCGTTTTAGATATAGCTAAAAGGCAAAAATTTCATACAGCAGATGAATTATTTGCAGCTATTGGATATGGCGGAGTTCAACTATCAAATGTTATATTAAAAGCCAAAGAAGAATATCAAAAATTAAAACGAGCAGAAGAACCTGTAACTTTAAAGCCATTACTGCAAAAGAAACCAAAGGCTGTTAATGGTGTTATCGTTGAGGGTATAGATAACTGCCTAATTAAATTCTCAAAATGTTGTAGTCCACTTCCTGGCGATGGTATAGTTGGATTTATAACAAGGGGATTTGGCGTTTCTGTTCATAAGAAGAGCTGTGTAAATGCTCAAAATCGCTTAAATGATGAAGAAAATATAAACAGATGGGTTAATGCTTATTGGGCAGATGATATCAAAGAAGACTTTAAAGCCACTTTAGATATACTAACTTTAGATAATGGAAATAGCCTAGGTCAAATTTATAGCGCTCTTCATGATATGCGTGTTCATTTATATTCTTTTAATGCAAAAGAAACCTCAGATAAAAGAGTTAGTATGAATGTTGTTATAAGTGTTAATAGTACAGAGCATTTAAATAATATTGTTTCTAAATTAAAGAAAAATAAAATTGTTATATCAGTTATACGAGGATAAATTTTATTTGATTAGTTAGTGGGATTTATCATTCAAAGGAAGGAATAGTTTTTATAATGAGAGCAGTTATACAAAGAGTGAGTGATGCTAGTATAGTTATCAATGGAGCTGATAAAAAAACAATGGGAAAAGGATTAGTTGTTTTATTTGGTGTTTCAAATGAAGATGTAAAAGAGGACACTTTAAAGCTTGCTAAAAAAATAGCAGAACTTCGTATTTTTGAAGATGAAAATCAAAAGATGAATCTTAGTGCTCTTGAATTAGATTTAGAAATTATGGTTGTATCGCAATTCACCCTTTTTGCAGACACAAAAAAAGGAAGAAGGCCATCTTTTATTAAAGCAGGGCATCCAGATATGTCTACTAGCATTTATGAAAAATTCCTTGGCGAGATTAAAGAGCAAGGCTTTAAAAATGTTGTGAGTGGAGAATTTGGGGCGCAAATGCAAATAAATCTAACAAACGATGGACCTGTAACAATTATTATTGATACAGATGAATGGAAAAATTAAATTTGAAAATAAATTTAAGCAATAGCTTTGAAATTTTGCTATAAAATTTAGCGAAGGTTTGCCATAAAAATGGTGAAAACACAAAGCTTAAAGAAAGGAAAAATTATAAAAATGAAAGTTTATCATATACTTGGAAGTGCACCATATTTTACAAATTGCTTTTTATTAAGCGATGAAAAAGATAGTGCCGTTTTAATAGATTGTTCAATGCCTATAGAAAAAATTAAAGAGGCGTTAGAAAATGAAGGCGTTCTATTAAAGGCAGTTTTATTAACTCATGGACATCACGATCACATAGAATCATTAAAAGCAGTTCAAAGTGAGTTTGAAGGAATTGAGGTTTACTTAGATAAAGAAGATGCAGTGCACTTTGATATAAAAGATACGATAGATTATCAAAATGAAGTGTTTAGCATAGGAAAAATGGATTTTGAAATTATAAAAACTCCAGGACACACTAGAGGTAGTGTGTGTGTAGTTGTTGAAGATTTTATGTTTTCAGGGGATACACTTTTTGCAGGAACTGTTGGCAGAACGGATTTACCAGGCGGTGATTATGATACTTTATTAAACTCATTAAAAATAATCGTTGATAAAGTTGATGATAATTGTAAAGTGTGCCCAGGACACAATCATTTTTCAAGTATAAAATCTGAAAAAGAACAAAATCCATATATAAAAACAATTTTAAGAGATAAATAAAAATATGCATATAATTTTAAATAATTTTAATGAGCATTATGAAATAGAGCAATTACTTCGTATGTTTATTAAAGATATTACAGTTTTAAAAGAGAAAACAGATAAAAAGAAGTTATCAAAGTTTGTTTATATAAATAAAAATATTTCAAAGGTTTTTGTGTATATTAAAATAAATGAAAATATTTTTTATAAGTATATAAAATTAAAAAATGATAAAAATGATGATAATTTAGCTATTTGTGCTTTTTTATATGATTGTTTTTGCAAAATTTATAATAAAAATCTTCCTTGGGGGCTTTTAACAGGCGTTCGCCCAGTGAGATTATTAAGAAATATTCAAGGCGAAACTAACGATATAAATAAAACTAAAGAAAAATTTAAAAAAGAATTTTTTGTAACGGATGAAAAAATAGCTTTAACTGAGCATATATATAATTTGCAAGATGAGATAATTAAGAGCGTTAAAAAGAATGATTACAGCTTATATATATCTATTCCGTTTTGCCCCTCAAGATGTATATACTGCTCATTCGTTTCAACAACTACTAAAAACAGCAAAAATTTAATGCAGGAATATACAAAAAAGCTTTGCGAAGAATTAATTTATACTGCAAAAAAAGCTAAAGAATTTAATTTTAATTTAAAAACAATTTATATTGGAGGAGGCACTCCAACTGCTATTTCTGCTTTGCAATTAGAAGAAATAATGAAAACAATAAGCGAGAATTTTAATATTAATTCTTTAGAAGAATACACAGTTGAAGCAGGAAGAGCCGATTGCACAGATTATGAAAAGCTTTTGATTATTAAAAAATATGGTGCAGATAGGATTTCTATTAATCCACAAACTTTCCAAGACGAAGTTTTAAAAAATATAGGTAGAAATCACACGCATAAAGATTTTTTAAATTGCGTTAGTATGGCAAAAGAAATAGGATTTAAAAGCATCAATATGGATTTAATTGCAGGACTTCCGGGCGATGATATAAATGGATTTGAAAATTCTATAAAAGGATGCATTGAATTAGGCGCACAAAATATAACGGTGCATAGCCTAACTTTAAAAAGAGCCTCAAATTTAGTTATGAAAAATATAGGCTATAATGAAGATACAGATATTGCGAAAATGCTAGAAAAATCTAAAATTTTAAAAGAATATGGATACGAGCCGTATTATATGTATAGACAAAAATCAACAGTTCAAAATTTAGAGAATGTTGGCTACACTAAAAAAGGCCTACTTAGCTATTATAATATTTATATGATGGAGGAAGTGGGCAATATTATTTCTTGTGGAGCAGGCTCAGTTTCCAAATTAATTTTAAATAATGCAGATATTAAAAGAGTTTATAATTATAAATATCCAATTGAGTATGTAAACGATTTTAACACAATACTAAAAAGAAAAGATGAGGTGTTTAATTTATGGCAGCACTTTGGATTCCAAAAAGATTAGTTGAGTTATCATTAATCAATACAGCAGGGCTATCAGAAAAATCTTTTGTTATGCGATGCGAGCATGAATACGAGGCAAGGATTGAAGCGGCGGCAAAAGATATTATTTTTGAAAACAAACCAATTATTTTAATAACTGGCCCCTCTGCCTCAGGCAAAACAACAACAGCAAATAAGATAAAAGAAAGCCTTATGCAAAAAGGCAAAAAAGCACAGGTGATATCGCTAGATAATTTTTATAAAAATATTAATGAGTATCCAAGGCTTGCCGATGGAACTAAGGATTATGAAAATATCACAGCTTTAGAATTAAATGTTTTTAAAATATGCCTTGAAAAGATATTAAAAGATGATAAAGCACATTTTCCTGTGTATGATTTTAAAACTGAAACAAGGCATGATGAAAAAACTTTAATTGATTTAGAAGGTGGATTTTTAATAATTGAAGGGATACACGCATTAAATCCTAAATTATTAGATATGCTCCCAAGAAATAAAACATTCACTATATATGCAGGGCTTAGAGAAGAATATTCAAATATGGGCCAAAGAATACTTCCAACGAGGGATATTCGCCTTTTAAGAAGAATGATAAGAGATTATAATCACAGAGCTCATTCTTATAAAAAAACAATAGGAATGTGGCCTGCTGTTTGTGCTGGAGAAGATAAATATATAAAAGTGTATAAGCCGAATGCAGATTTATTATTAGACACTGCCTTTAGCTATGAAATACTAATTATCGCTAAAATAGTTAATGCTTTAAAGGAAGAATTAGTAAAAGAAGGCGATGAAAAAATGCTGGCAATTTTAAAAGTGCTAGAATTAATAGAGCCATTATCTTTAGATTATATACCAAAAAATTCTATGCTAATGGAATTTTACGGTTAAAAAAATAAATTTATTAATGAAAGGTGTTATACTACAATGGGATTTTTTGATGAATTAAAAGAAGCATCTGTAAAATTTGCAGATACAGCAGGAAAAAAAGCGAATGAGGCGATTGATTTAGGCAAGAAAAAAGTGAATGAAATTTCGCTTGAAAATGATTTAGCTAAAGCTCAAAAGCAATTAGGAATATTAGTTTATACACTTTATAAATCAGGCGAAGAAAATGAAGAGCTAGTAAATGAATATATCCAAAGAATAGTTGCAGTTGAAACAGAAATTGAAAATTTAAAAGAGCAACCAGATGTGGTTGAAGTAAAAGTAGTTCCAACTTGCAAAGTTTGTACTGCTCCTATTACAAATGAAGATAAATTTTGTAAATCTTGTGGCACAAAGCAGGGCGAATAATAAAAAAAGCAGTATTATCTGATGATTTAGATAACGCTGCTTTTTATTTTATAATAATATAAATATTTTTTTAATATACATAGAATAAGAAAAATGAAATAGTTTGCTGAATATAAAACTATTATGAAAGGATATATTCTATGAGTAATGAAAAATTATTAGTAAGAGGAACGGTGGTGCTAGCTTCATCAACAGTTATAGTGAAAATATTAAGTGCCGCATATAAAATTCCACTCACTAGAATTTTAGGCCCTGAAACTATGGGGGCGTTCACAGCAGTGTTTTCTATATTTATGCCATTTTATGCTTTTGCAGTTGCGGGGATAGTGCCTAGTATTTCTAAAATAACAGCTGAAATTCAAAATAAGGGGGATGGCGCTTTATTGTATTTAAAAGATAAGGCAAATGAAGTTTTTTTATCTTTAGCTGGCCTTATGAGTGTTTTAATCTTATCAGTAGGCTACTACTACACGATAGACGAGGGCAATATAGCAAGTTTTATTGGGCTTGTGGTTTTATTGCCTAATTTATTTTTTGCAGTGAGCGAGGCAATTTATAAGGGCTTAAATCATGGCAGAATGAATATGATATCATCTGCAAAAGCAGGAGTTTTAGAAAGCGTTGTAAAGCTAATTATAGGGCTATCCTCAGTTGTTATAGCGGGGTTTTATTTTAAGGATAACTTAGGTGATATTCAATTAGTGCTAACTCTTTTAACAATAAGCATTTCGGGATTTATTTGCAAAATATATCTGCAAAACGATTTTTATTATACTATTAGTGATAAAATGAAAACGCCAGTTGACATAACAAAAAGGAAAATAATATCAATAGCTATGCCAATTGCATTTTCAGCCTTAGTAATTTCAGGAGCTGGATTTTTTGATAATATTGTTGGGCTTGAAATATTAGAAGGTATTAGCGATGCAGAATATATACACTATTATTCAAAATTTGATTTATCAAAAGCTGATGATATACCACTATGGCTTTTTGGGATTTATAATGGATATACATTAACAGTGGTGAATTTAATTCCAACAATTTCTGCGGCTATTGGGCAATCGGCACTGCCTATGATAACAAAAATTAAATTATTAAATAATGAAGAAAAAATGAAATCTCAAATAAATAGAGTTTTAAAATTAACAGGCGCTAGCGTTATACCTATTAGTGTGTTTTGTTATTTTTTTTCAAAAGAAATAATAAATATTCTTTTTTCTGATTTAGGCGGTGCAACAGATATTGCGGCTATATTTTTAAGATTTTTATCCCCGTTTGTTGTGTTATCTGCATTTTCATTTCCTTTTAATGCAATTCTTCATGCATATGAAAAGCAAAAATCAGTTTTTAAAATAATTTTATTTGCAAGTATTGTAAAAGCAAGTTTAACTGTTGTCCTTTCGAGTGTTCCAAGTATTAATATAAAAGGATTTATATATTCTTCTTGTATTTTTTACACATTAATTTTTATTTTAACATTTATAACGATTAAAAAAATAGGTGTGAAATTTTCTATAATAATGCCGATATTAGAGCCTTTAATATTTTCAGGAGTATCGGTTATGATTTCATTATATATTTTTAATGAAATACTTTTTACACTACCTCTTATAATCAGAACTATATTCTCAGCGACAGTTTATATATTTTTATATGGAATACTTTTATTGATTTCAGATTTTTTAGTTGAAACAAATTAAAAAAAGATATACAATAGAAATAGTATAAAAAGGAGATGTAAAATGGATTTTAAATTTAAAGACAGATATGATTTGCAAGATTTTAAAAATATAGTGGCGATGCTTCGAGATAAAGATTTTGGGTGCCCATGGGATAAAGAGCAAGACCATTTTTCGATAAGAAAAAATTTTATTGAGGAAACATATGAGGTTATAGAGGCTATTGAAATTGAAGATAATGAATTATTAAAAGAAGAATTAGGAGATGTGCTTTTACAAATTGTTTTGCATAGCCAGTTTGCAAGTGAGGTAGGCAATTTTAATTTAGAAGATGTTATAAACGATATAGCTCAAAAAATTATTATTCGCCATCCGCATGTTTTTAAAAATAATAATAAAATAGATGATACAAATAAAGTTTTAACTAAATGGGAAGAAATAAAAAATGAAACAAAAGGCTTTGAAACATTAAGTGAAAAATTAAATAGTGTTCCAAAAGTTTTTCCTGCACTTATGTATGCAAATAAAACGCAAAAAAGAATGCAGGCAGGCGGATTTTCTTTTTTAGGCGATGAAAAAAGCGAAATTGAAGATATAAAAAGCTTAGTCATGCAATTAGAAAATTCAAGCGAAGAGCAAAAAAATGAGCTGATTGCAAAGCTGATTTTCACCACTTCAAACCTTGCTAGAATAAGAAAAATGGATTCAGAGGAAGTTTTAAAGGAAATTACTGGAAAAATCATAGAAAAAGTTGTGAATTTTGAGAATTTATCGTTGCAAAATGATAAAAGTTTTGATATAATAAGCAAAGACGATTTTATATAAATTATTATAAAATTAAATAAATGATTATAATTTTGGAGGATATGAAAATGACAAAAACAGATTTAGTTGCATTAGTTGCTGAGAAAGCTGAACTAACAAAAAAAGATGCTGATAAAGCGGTTAACGCGGTTTTAGAATCAATAACAGAAACACTAAAAAAAGGTGATAAAATTTCTTTAGTTGGCTTTGGTACTTTTGAAGTTAAAGAAAGAGGCGAAAGAAAAGGAATTAACCCAAAAACTCAAGAGCCAATGACAATCAAAGCAAGCAAAGCTCCTGCTTTTAAAGCTAGCAAAGCATTAAAAGATTCTATCAAATAAGAAATTTAAAAGTCGGCTTTTAGCCGACTTTATTTTATATTAAAAAGTTTAAAGAAAGGAAAAAACAATGCGTATAGATAAATTTTTAAAAGTTTCAAGGCTGATTAAAAGAAGAAGTGTTGCAAATGACGTTGCAGACGCTGGAAGAATTATAGTTAATAATAAAGAAGTTAAGCCATCATATAAAGTTAAAGTAGGCGATGAAATTGAAATAATGTTTGCCCAAAAAGGCGTTAAAGTTAAAGTGCTTTCAATCGAGAATACACAAAGTAAAGATGGTGCAAGAGAAATGTATACTGTAATAGAAGAATAAAAAAATATTATTTGTCATATTTATATCATAAAAAGGAGGATATATTATGGCAGATAATATTTTTTTAAATCATAAAATTGAAATAGTAAATAGAAAAGATATGATAGTTTCAGGGGTGATAAAAGTTTTATCTTATGATGAAAACAATTTAAGTTTGCAAACAGATTATGGGAAAATTATCATAACTGGAACTGATTTATTAGCAGGCGAGATAAATTCTAAAGAGGGAATATTAAAATTAACAGGAGATATTCAAAGCGTGCAATACAAAGTTAGCAAAATAAAAGAAAAAGGGCTAAAGGGGATTATATTTAAATGATGTTTGATCCTGAAAATTATAGATTTATTTTAGAAGATTGTATTTATGCTTTATCAGTAGGTTTTATAATAAGTTTTATAAATGAAATTTTAAAAAGCTTATTTTATAA
>CAZVOQ010000002.1:17144-19400 GCA_964628475.1 uncultured Oscillospiraceae bacterium
AAAATAAAGTTAGCATTTTTATAAAAGATATTTTGTTTTTTATAATATTTGCCGTTGTTTTATTTTCTTATGTTATATCTTTTGCAAACTACCCTGTTTTAAGATGGTATCACACATTGTTTTCTATAATTGGATTTTGTTTATCCCGATTTAGTTTTGCTAAAATTATTAGATTGATTTTAGAGCTATATTTTGCAAGTTTTTTAGTGATTTCATCTCATTTTAAACAAAAAGTTAAAATAAAGATAGATTTTACAAAAAAAGCTGATAAAAACAAAGGTGAAATAACTCAAAATCTATTGAAAAGTAATAACGTTTTATTGTATAATGAATAAAATAGGCTTAGTATACGCATTAAAAAGTAAGGGAGGGTTAAAATGAAAAAAATATTTAAAAAAGTGAAATTTAGATATATAGTAATGTTTTCTTTTATAATATATTTATCAGTTAATCTTATCGCTAATCAGTTTAATGTAATGCAAAGAAAACAAGAATATGAAGAACTATTAGAAACTCAAGCTCAATTAGAAATGGAAGTTGATGAGCAAGAAAGAATTTTGCAAGAAGAAGATATTACTGTATATCTTGAAAGAATGGCAAGAGAGCTTTTAGGATATGCCGATGCGCAAGAAAGAGTTTTTATAGATATTCAAACTGAGAAATAGGAAGAAAAATTATATGATGAATAACATGGATAATAACCCATCTATTAATAATATGGGGTATAATAATATGCAGCAAAATCCTTATGCGGCAAATTATATAGCAGCTAGAAATAAGAAAAAAAGAAATTCAGCGATAATTATAGCATTGTTTTTAGTGGCAGCTTTAGTAGTTGGATTTACTTTGATTTCAGGCTTTTTTAAAACAGAAACAAGTCATACAACAACAGTTACAACAGGGAATTCTTATGATGAGAGTGTTGCTGTTTTGCATATATATGGAGCAATTCAAAGCGTGGAAACTTATGATAGTGTAAGCTATAATCATTCCTTTTTAATGAATACAGTTGATGATTTAATGCTTGATGAAACAAATAAAGGGATATTCTTAAAAGTTAATAGTGGCGGTGGAACGGTTTACCATTCTGATGAATTATATTTAAAATTAATGGAATATAAAGAGGAAACAGGCAGACCAATATATGCATATTTTGAATCAACAGCAGCCTCAGGGGCGTATTATATTGCATGTGCTGCCGATGAAATTTATGCAAATAGAAACACTACTACTGGCTCTATCGGAGTTATAATTTCATATCTAAATCTGTCAGGCTTATATGAAAATTTAGGTATTGAAGAAGTTATGATTGTTTCAGGGGCAAATAAAGGCATGGGAGCTGGCGAATTAAATGAGGAGCAAAAAGCTATTTATCAATCAGTTGTTGATGAAAGCTATGAGCAATTTGTTAGTATCGTTAGCGAAGGCAGAAATATGAGCATCGAAGAGGTTAAAGTGGTTGCCGATGGCAGAATTTACACAGGTCCACAAGGCGTTGAAAATGGCTTAATAGATGAATTAATGTCGCTAGAAGATGCAGAAATCTTAGTTATGGAAAAAGTGCAAGCAGATTTAAAATATATCTATTACAATCATCCAGAAAAATTATCTTGGACAGATTTATTATTTGCAAGCCAAGATGAAACAAATAAAAGCGAACTGGAAATTATTGGTGAAATTATAGATGATAAAATGGCGGGAATACCATTATATCTATATCAAAACTAATTTTAGATTTTTAATTTATTAATAGCAGGTAAACTATGAAAGTTTGCTTGCTATTTTTATATAGAAAGTGTTATCATATAGATATATGGAATTATTACTATTTAAACTTTTAAACATTCAATTAAAATAATGTTTAAAACAAATTGACGAGGAGGCTACTATTATGATGAAAAATATTAATTTTAAAGTGAAAAATATTTTAAGCGATGTCAATATAAAAGAAAAAGATATATCGATTATTTTATCTGATGATAATGGGGAGAGAATAAGCCAATTTGTTGTGCTTAATAGAGAATACACAGAAGATGAAAATAATAAAATCCATGCAAGTAAGCAGGAATATATAAATACAAGCTTTGATAATGTTAAAGGATATAATTTAATTGATAAAGTGATACTATCAAGCAATAATATAACATTAGAAATTACATATAAAGAAAATAGATATAATTTAGAAATGGATATATCATTAGTAGATTTATCAAAAGATGTAATTAAATATTTAAAATTTATTTTAAAAGAAAAAAT
>CAZVOQ010000002.1:19410-33650 GCA_964628475.1 uncultured Oscillospiraceae bacterium
AAAAAATTGAAATAAAAAAAGAAAAAGTTAATATATAATATTAGTAAAGATTATTTTATTATTTGCCTATTAAATGTAGAGAATTTATTGGAAAATAAGATTTTGCAATTTTTCTAGGTGTTATTATGCGAATATTAAAAATGCTTTTATAAAATAAGCTAGCAATTCATTTAAAATGAATCGCTAGCTTATTTTTTTGCATTATATAGTTTAATTTAAAAATAAAATATATAAAAACTAAAATTCTTGACAAAGGCTTTAAAAACTAATATACTATAATAAGTACTCAATTAAGTACTTATTATAGTATAAACAATAAAAACAACTAAATTTATTGTCAAAATCGATAAAGGGAAGGGATATGGTGATGATGAGAACAGAAGAAAGTAATAATTATATTAAATTTGCAAGCGCATTATTAAATTTAAATAAGCAATCTAAATTAAATATGGCTTATAAAAAGAAGATTGAAACAACAAATGAAGCTTTTTCTTTAAGGCATGAATTTTGCTCAGATACGATAGCGCATTGTGTGCGTCTTAATATTTTAAATCAAAAGGCATATCCGTTTGATTATTTGCAAGCAAAACATAATTTACCTTTAACAAAAAATTCTTTTAGTAAGGAAAAAATAGTTTATTCAAAAATGCTTGTTGAAAATTGCGAAGTTGTTATATAAAAATAGTAGTGATAATAAATAGATACTTATAAAAAAGATTTTTGCCTATTCTAAAATTATATAGATAAGGTAGGTGTTTAAAGGCGTATATATGTATAATTTGCTCACTGAAATTAATTTGAAATAATAGAAAGGTTGATACTATGTATAATATCATTTTTTTAGACATAGACGGCGTATTAAACTGCAATGCTTATAAAAAAGAAAGACAAGAAGATTATTTTGTTGATGAAGACAAAGTGAAGATATTTTCTAAATTAGTTCATGAAGTAGAAGATGTTAAACTGATTTTGCATTCAGCTTGGAGATTTTGGTTTGATGAAAAACTAAATCCTAAAAATGATGTAGCTAAAAATTTAATCATATTATTAGCAAAATATCAAATTTCAATATCAGGTATGACACCAGATTTAACTACACCAGAAATTCATAAAACAAAAAAATTTAGCAAGGTTAAAGCTAAAGAGATTTTATTATACTTACAAGAAAATCCTAATTTTAAAAACTGGGTTGTGATAGATGATTTATGGCTTATGAACGACTTAGTGAAGCGTCATCAAATTAAAACAGATGCAAAAATAGGATTAACATTAGACGATGTAATAAAAGCGAAAAATTTTTTTGATTTTAAAAGTGAATTTTAATAAAATTATTATATAAAAATAAAAACCATCTGCTACAAAATAAATTAAGTTTCAGGTGGTTTTTTATATATAGTTTTATATTTACTAATTATATCAGTGTTTTTTATAGTGGAATATGCTTTTATTTTTTAATTATGGTGTTGTTGGGGTTATGCCAGCGCTAGAAAGATATAAGCTAGTATCGCTTGAGTTATAGATTGTGCCATCTGCTCCAACTAATTGAGCAGCTGCACCATCGATTGATTCTATAAATTGCATAGCTTCTTCTGGCTGCATAAAGAAAATAGCAGTTGATAAAACATCGGCAACGCCACTGTCTTTATAAAAAACAGAAACACCAAGATAATTATTTCCTGGGAAAAGTGTTTCTAAATCAATTAAGTGGTGGTAGCGAGCGCCATCTTTAACAAAGTATCTTTGATAACCACCAGAGCAAACAACTGACATTTGCCCATTAACAAATGCCGTATCGATAGTTCCGCCAAGGGATATAAAGTTTTCATCAACCATAGGGTTTTCGATGCCAACTCCCCAACGTTCTCTTTCGCCATCAAAAGGCTGGCCATAAATTCTAACGTTTCCACCAGCTGAAATAGCAAAATTGTCGTATGTTTCTTCTAGTGAAGTTGCGATTTTTTCTGTTGCAAATCCTTTAGCAACAGCGCCAACGTTTATTTGAACATCAGCAGAATTAATAAAAACAGTTGAGTTTTCTTTATCAATTTCAATAGCTTCAATATCAGCAGAATCTGCAAGTGGCTTTAATTCTTCAAATGTTGGTAAAACAGCATTTCCAAAAACAGTTGCCTCTTCTCTTACATTACTCCAAGTGTCTAGTAAAGTGCCCATTGATATATCGAATTTACCATCAGTTTTGTAATACCATTCTTTACTAAACTCTAATAGTTCAATAATTTCAACATCAACTTTAACAGGCTCAATTCCAGCGTTATCATTAATAGTTTTAATATTATTGATGCCCTCATATGTGTTGTAGATATCATATAATTGATTATATCTAATATATTCATCTTCAACATATTTATGCATAGCATCAAAATCGTCTTCATCTTGATAGCTTACAAGAGAAATAATAGTGTCGAATACATCAAAAATGATAACAGATTGCTTATCTCTTTTTTCAGCACAGCCAACGAATAAAATGCTTAAAGCTAGTGCTAAACTTAAAATTTTAATTTTCAAATTCTAATCTTCCTTTATATAAAGTATTTATTAGTATTATACCACAAAATATTATGATATAAATATTAAAATTTCATTACAAGTTTATTGGATATATGTTGTTATAAAAGGAGAAATTTGCTATAATAGTATAATAATAAAATTTAAAGCTAGCCCTACTCATATAATCCGAACACGTTTTATAATAATTAAATAGGCTCTCTATCTTCGTTAAAGGCTTTTATAAGGCGTAAAGCATTAATGCAAGCCTTTGCCTTGATATAAAACCTATTTAATTATTATAAAATCTTCGACTTAAAACCCATAAATTTCTTTTATATCAAGGCAGACAATCGAGTAATACTTTACGTATTGCGAGTGAGGATAACGTAGATATATAAGGAATTTATACGTTTTAAGCGGTTCGAATTATATGAGTAAGGCTAAATAAAAAAAGGGAAGGGAAGTTGTATGAAAAAGCAAACAGCAGCACTGCTATTACTAATTGCCACAATTATATGGGGTGGCGGATTTGTTGCAACAAAGATTATTTTAGATACAGGATTTTCGCCAGGGCTACTAAATATAGTTAGAGGATTTATTTTCTCATTGCTAGTTTTTAGTTTTTTTCCAAAGCAAGTTATAAATATGTCAAAAGAGCAGTTTAAAACAGGGGCATTAATAGGGATATTTAATTTTGGCGGATTTTTATTTCAAACAATAGGAGCGCAATATACAGCGCCTTCAAGCTCATCTTTTTTAACAACGACAAATGTTGTTATGGTGCCTTTAATTGCATGGGTTATGCATAAAAATAGACCTAAATTAAAGGTGTTTATAGCTGTTGGTATTTGTTTATTGGGTATGGCGATTTTATCAGGAATTTTTAACTCAAACTTTATTGTTAATATAGGCGATTTATACACATTAGTTTGTGCATTTTTATTTGCGTTATCAATAGTGATGCTAGCAAAGCCTCCTGAAGGTGGACATTTTGCAGCAGGTGCTTTTTTATTAGGAGCAAGTTTATTTATAGGCTCAATTATATACTATTTTATTTTCGAGGGTGCGAGTGTATCAGATATTGATTATAAAACAGTTATACTTCCAATTTTATATCTTGGTGTTGGCTCTAGTTTTATTGCCCAAACGCTGCAAGTTATGGCTCAAAAGTATGTTTCTGCGAGTACAGCAAGTTTAATACTGCTTTTAGAGGGAGTGTTTGGAAGCTTATTTAGCATTTTATTTGGCTTTGAGGAATTCACTTTAAATCTTGCGATTGGTGGAAGTTTAATATTAATCAGCTTAATTTTAAGCGAAATTAATATGCCAGTTTTAAAAAAAGGAAATGATTAATATTGACAAAGTTGAAATAATACTGTATCATTGTATTAAATGATACATACACTAGAAAGGATGATATTATGGCATGGAAGTTTACATCGGATAGGCCGATATATCTTCAAGTTACAGATATAATTATGCTTGATATTCTAAGGGGGGTATATCCTTTAGGCTCAAGATTTCCATCTGTTAGAGATATAGCAGCCGCAGCAAATATCAATCCTAACACTGCGCAAAGAGCGTTAGGAGAATTAGAAGAAAAAAAATTAGTTATAACAAATGGAACAAGTGGAAGAATCGTAACTACTGATAATGAAATTATTGAACATTTACGAAATGCACTTGTTGAGCAAGAAGTTAAAGAATTTTATAAAAGAATGAGATTTATTGGGATAAAAAAAGAAGAACTTATTCAAATAATAAATAAATTGGAGGAATAGTATGCGCCCATTAATAGAAATAAGTGCGTTAAGTAAATCATATGGAAAAACAGTGGCATTAAATAATGTTTATTTAAATTTATATAGTGGAAATATTATAGGCTTATTAGGGCCAAACGGCAGTGGTAAAACAACATTAATTAAATTAATTATGGGGCTTTTAACTCCAACTAATGGTCAAATATTAATCGATGGACAAAAGCCAGGTGCCACTACAAAAGCGATGATAGCTTATCTTCCAGATAAAGAGATTTTAAAAGGCTCGATGGAAATAGACGATATCGTTGATATGTTTGCTGATTTTTATATGGATTTTGATATTCAAAAAGCATACACGATGCTAAATGAACTTGGGATAAATCCAAATAGCAAGTATAAAAGCCTTTCAAAAGGTATGAAAGAAAAAGTGCAGCTTGTATTAGTTATGAGCAGAAATGCAAAAATCTATCTTTTAGATGAGCCTATTGGCGGAGTTGATCCTGCATCTAGGGAATATATATTAAATACAATTATTAAAAACTATAATCCAGAAGCATTAGTTTTAATTTCAACTCATTTAGTGAGTGATATTGAAAAAGTGTTAGATCAAGTTATATTTATCAATTACTCAGAAATTGGATTAGTTACAACAGTTGACGAAGTGCGTCAAAAATATCAAAAGAGTATTGATGAATTTTTCAGGGAGGTATACAAATGCTAGGGAAATTATTAAAATATGAAATAAATGATAGCGTTAAAACATTTACGCCATTTTATGCAATTGTATTCTTTTTGTGCCTTTTAACTTCAATAATATTAAAAGTAGTTGCAGGCAGCGAAATGTTGATTGAAAACACTTTAATTAGCATTATAACAGGTACAATAACAAGTGTAACAATAATTTCATTAACAATTATAATCACAATGGTTGGCTTTTTTATAATTGCTAGATTCTACACAAATTTAATTAAAACAGAAGGCTATTTTATGCACAGCCTGCCAGTTAGCCCGCATTTATTAATTATTTCAAAATTTATAACTGCTTTTATACTAATAATATTAACGATAATATTTATAATATTTTGTTCATTTATATTTATTTTAATCTTTGGCGAAATTCCATTAGAAGATTTTTTAGAGGGATTAAGATTTGTAGTGTTTGAGGGGATATTAACATTTACATTCTTTATTCAAGTAACGGCAGCTATTTTATTTTCATATGCATCGATTGCTATGGGCAGTTTATTTACCAATAAAATTATCGGTGCTATCGTTGCTTATGTTGCATATTCAACAGCGAGAACATTTATAACTGCTATTATAACAGTTTTAGCTTCCTCATCATATGATGGCTCATTTGAAGAAATGTGGTCGCAAACACTGTGGGTGACAAATTCATCAGCTGTTATATTTATTATAATATCTTATGTAATTACATATTTTATATTTAAAGAAAAATTAAATTTAGAATAAAATAAAAAGGTTGTAGAGAAATTTCTCTACAACCTTTTTTAAAATTTAATTTAAGAAAATATTAATGAGTAAATTGAATACTCAAGACTGGCTTTTTCTAAAATATTAAACTGCTTTGAGGCTTTATGAGCCTCGTAAATATTTTCAATATCGCCATAAAGACACTGGCTTTTTAAATGGATATTAACTCCTTTAGTGGCTAATTCTTGAAATGCCTCTAATTGAGATAAAAGCATTCCACCAGAGCCTAAGGCTAAAACGATAATATCAGTAAAGCATTCTTTTTTTAATATATCGCTTTTTGAAATAATAGGAGTGATATATGTTATATCTATTTTTTTATCATTAGCCAAAAGAAGTTTTGCACTTCTATTTGATTTTTGTAGTGAGTTAACTAGATATTTTTTATCAACACTATCAAAAGCAAATATGCCATCTGTTTGGATTTTTGTTATTGTTTTGGCTGGAATAAGCCTTTTTGAAATAGCACATACAACGCCATAGTAGCCTTCTTTTGAAGCTTTAATAGCAAGATTTAAATTATCAATAGCATCTGTTTTTTCTTCTACTAAAGGCAATTGAGCTGCAGTTAGCACTATTGTTTTATTAAAATCTTTTAAAGAGCAATCAAGATAAGATGCAGTGTAAGCAAGGCTATCGGTGCCATGAGTTATAATAAAACTATCATAGTCATCTTTTTTATTAAAAATAAGTTTTGCTAAATCGTTTCTATCTTCATCTGTCATAATTGATGAATCTATTAGGCGAAAATCAAAAACTTCTATATCGCTTTTATCATTAGCAAAGCTTAAAATATCATCTCCTTTTAATAAAGGCATCAGCCCATCGCTAGTTTTTTTACAGGCAAGAGTGCCACCTGTTGTTATCATTAAAATTTTCATTGTTAAATTATAAAGTCCTTTCAAATACAGTTATTAACTAAGAGCTGTTTCTAAAACTTTTTTAACATCTTCTTTACTTAAAACGCCTTCAGCTAATTTTTCTTCTCCCATAAAAAAAGTAGGGACATAGTAATAATCATACTTATCAGCGATTTCTGGGTGGCGACGCTCTTCAATTTGTGTTATTTCAATTTCACGAAAATCTGCATTAGCTTCTAGCAGTTCTTCAAGATAAGCCCATGCTCTTTTACAATGTGGGCAGTTTTGCAGGTAAAAATAAGTTAATTTTTTCATGTTAAATCTTCCTTTCTTCAAATACACCTAATTCCAATACATATATTTATATGCCAATATTATATCACGAAAAAAATATTATTTCAAAATTTAAAGTGCAGAAAACCCTGCACTTTAAATTTGTTTACAAAATGTTAATTGTTTATATATTAGTTTTTTTGATTTCAAAGTAGCTTTGAGGGTGGTCACAAACTGGACAGACATTAGGTGATTTTTTGCCAACGTGCTCATGTCCACAGTTTGAACATTGCCAAACTTGATCTTCTTCTCTTTTAAAAACAATATCTTCTTCGATGTTTGATAAAAGTTTTCTGTATCTTTCTTCGTGATCTTTTTCGATTTTTGCAACTTCTCTAAATAAAAATGCGATTTTTTTAAAGCCTTCTGCTTCAGCTTCCTCAGCCATTCTTGCGTACATATCTGTGTGCTCGTAGTTTTCGCCTTCTGCAGCATCTTTTAAATTATCGATAGTAGAACCAATTTCGCCATCGTGCAAAAGTTTAAACCAAATTTCAGCGTGTTCTTTTTCGTTGTGAGCTGTTTCGAGGAATAATTCAGATATTTGAACATATCCTTCTTTTTTAGCTTTTGAAGCATAATAGGTGTATTTATTCCTTGCCATACTTTCACCTGCGAAAGCTTCTAGTAGATTAGCATAAGTTTTACTGCCTTTTAATTCCATGATTTTGTACCTCTTTCTTTATTTTTAAAAGTCCTTAATAGTAAGTGCTTAATTTTATTATATCATCACAAATATAGATGTCAACATATAGAGATGAATAAGTTTTGTAGTTATTGTGTGTTATCTAAAATTCTAGCTAAGCTAATTCCAATAGCCTTAGCAGTTTGTTTTGCTTGAGAGAGAGTATTTCCGTGTGAACCTATTTCAATTAATAAGCTACCAGTGGTTAAATCTTGATTATAATGGCGATAATCAAATAATATAGGTCTTGTAATATTAGTGTAGTTTGTTTCAAGGCTATCTTGCAGTAAGGTGGCTAATTTTAAATTTTCCTTGTAATTAGGCATACCCATACTTCCGCTATCAGCGCCACTTATAATCATTGTTTGCGCATATTCAATACCGTTAATAGTGCTAACAGCAGCAACTCTAGCCCCATTTGTTTCAATGGCATCACGATGAATATCAAGCACGATTTTAATAGAAGGATACTTTTCTAAATATTCTTTTACCACAACAGCACTTCTATCGTAACTGCCGTTATAGCTAGGATAGTCGTGTAAAGATGTGTCATGTAAAGTGTTGTATCCTAAATTATTTAAGGTTTCAGCGAGTACTGCACCAACGGAGGTTATATTCTGGTTATTATCGGTTAAACGGCAAGAATAATCAGGATCAAAACTCATTTGTCCCTCAGGCTGAAAACTTTCTGTTCCATGAGTGTGCATTATTAATATTTGCGGCAGGTCGGAGCCTTTTTCTACATTAAAGCCGATATCTTGGCTCATAATCCCTAAAACTTCACCCTTTGATAGCTCAGTTAGATTTTTAATATAGGCATCACCATATTTATAAGTATACCCATTTTCTTCATTCTCATACTTTATATTTAAAATAGGATATCTTTCATCATAAATATATTCAGGTGTGCTATTTTGTAATTTAAATGTTTCAATATCAAAGCCCTCAAAAGGGTTTACTTCTTTAGAGTTTAATGCGTTTTCTTCATCATTCGGCACAGAAGTTTTTAAAGGAGTTTCACTTGGGTTTGTGTAAATATTAATATTATCTTCATAATTATATGCAGTGGCTGCCTCTTTTAAAATATTAAACGAAAATACGCTAATAAAAAAAACAGGAACAAAAAGCATTATTAAATATAATTTTTTTAATTTACTACTCAAAATATCACCACTCAAATCAATATATTACCCTAAATTATATGATTATTTATGATATAATAGACTACAAATAGCATTAAAGAGCAAAGTTAAATGTTGTTTAAAAAAAATGCTTGCTTTTTTAATGTAAAAGTGGTATTATAGTATATGCTGTCACAGTACGCAGAAGGAGGTGGGATCATGCCAAATATTAAATCTCAAAAAGACAGAGTTAATCAAACGAAGAAAGAAACACTTCGTAACAAAGCTGTGAAGAGTAATCTTAAAACTGTTATCAAGAAAGCAGATGCTGCTTTAGCTGATGGTTCCGCTGACAAACAAGCGGCTGTAGCTGTAGTTGTATCAACTATTGATAAAGCAAGATCAAAAGGTGTTCTTCATAAAAAAGCAGCTGCGAGAAAAGTTTCTCAAGCGATGAAAAAAGCTAACGCTGCAAAATAATTCTAAATATTAAAAGGCTGATATTATCAGCCTTTTTTTGTTGCACTAAAAAATATTGTGTGATACAATATTAAAAAAATAAATTGGGGGCTAGGATAGATGATTACTATAAAACAAATGCAAAAATCAGAAATTACTAAAGTTTTAGAAATATATAATGAAGCTTTAATTGAAGGAAAATCTACGTTTAATACAATAGCACCAAGTAAAAAAGAATGGGATTTACAGCACGCTGAGCATAGCAGATTTGTTGCGATTGAAAAAAATGAAGTTATAGGATGGATTGCACTATCTTTAACTAGTGCTAGAGAATGCTATAAAGGAGTGTGCGAAGTTAGTGTTTATATAACAAAAACGGCAAGAGGAAAAGGCGTAGCGGGCATGCTTTTAAAAGAAATTATGCAAAGTGCAAAATTAAATGGAATATATTCTTTATACGTTGGGATATTTTCAAGCAATATAGCTAGTATTAAATTATTCAAAAAGCATGGATTTAGAGTTATAGGAATAAGAGAAAAAATAGCAAAAGATAGGTTTTTAAATTGGCAAGACACTACTTTAATGGAATATAGAGATAATGATATTATATAAAAATGCTAGCTTTGGCTAGCATTTTTTATGTTTAAATAAAATTCAAATTCCCATACTATAAAAAAAGGGGGCGATAAATTGGAAATCACAAAAAAAGAGTATAAAGAATTAGTTAAAAAGCATAGTCCGAATTCAAAAGTTTTAAAAAACTGCACATGGGCTTTTTTAGTTGGAGGCACTATTTGCCTAATAGGAGAAATTCTGTTTGATTTTTATTTAAGATTAGGATTTATTATAAGTGATGCAAGGCTTTTAATGTCAATGACTTTAGTTTTTTTATCGGCTGTTTTTACTGCGTTTGGGTGGTATCATAAAATTGCAACAAAGGCAGGCGCAGGAACACTTATTCCCATAACTGGATTTGCAAATGCAGTTGTTTCTCAAGCTTTAGAATTTCGCAGTGAAGGATTTATAACGGGCGTTGGGGCAAAGATGTTTACAATAGCAGGCCCTGTAATTGTGTATGGAATTATTGCAAGTGTTTTTTGTGGCATAGTTTATTATTATCTGCCGATAATAGCGAATTTATAATCTATTTACTATTAATAAAAAATCTATAAATTATCAATAATAAAACTAGGTAGAGTAAGGAGATTTATGAGAGGAACTATTGTATTAAAAAATCCAGTAATTATAACCACTTCAGCTAGTGTAGCTGGAGAAAAAGAGGCTAAAGGGCCGTTAAAAGAAAAATTTGATAAAGTTTTTGAAGATAATTACTTTGGCGAAAAAACTTGGGAAAAAGCAGAAGTTGCAATGCAAAAATATACCTTGAAAACACTTTTAGAAAAAAGGAATATAACTAAAGATGAAATAGATTTTGCAGTAGGGGCAGATTTATGCAATCAGATAACTAGCAGTAATTTTACATTTCGAGATTATAATATTCCGTTTATCGGAGTTTATGGTGCATGCAGTAGTATGGCTCAAAGTATAATAGTGGGCTCTATGTTTTTAGATGCTAATCATTTTAAAAACTGTATTGCGATGGTTAGTAGCCATTTTTCAACAGCAGAAAGACAGTATAGAACACCGCTAGACTATGGGGGCAAACGCACTCCAACGGCTCAATGGACAGTGACAGGGGCAGGCGCAGTTTTATTAGAAAAAGAGGGAACTGGTGCTAAGATAACAAAATGCCATATTGGAACAATAATAGATTTAGATGTAAAAGATGCGAATAATATGGGCGCGGCAATGGCGCCGAGCGCTGCAAATACAATAAAAGATTTTTTAAAAAATACAAAAACAAAGCCAATAGACTATGATGCAATATTTACAGGAGATTTAGGCTTAGTAGGCTCATCCTTGCTAAAAGATATATTAAAAAAAGAAAATATTATTTTAGACAATCACATAGATTGTGGCTGCATAATATATGATTTTAAATTTCAGGAAGTTGAAAGCGGTGCATCAGGGTGTGGCTGTTCGGCTAGCGTTTTATCAGCATATATTCTTCCTAAAATTATTAAAAAAGAATATAAAAAGATTTTATTTATATCAACTGGAGCGCTTTTAAGCACAACTACTGCTATGCAAAAAGAATCAATACCTTGTATAGCACATTTAATTCAAATAGAAGGGGAAAAATAATAGGGTAGTTAAGATGAATTATATAATGGCTTTTTTAATCGGTGGAATTATTTGTGTAGTAGGTCAGATTCTTTTAGATTTAACAGCTTTAACGCCAGCTAGAATATTAGTTATAGGGGTTGTAAGTGGTGTGTTTTTGGGGGCATTTGGATTATGGGACAAGCTTGCGGATATATCAGGTGCAGGGGCAATGGTTCCAATTATAGGTTTTGGAAATGCACTAGTAAATGGAGTTTTTAGCGCTGTTGAAACAGAAGGATTTATAGGAATTTTCACAGGCGGATTTACTGCTTGTGCAGGAGGTATTAGCGCAAGCTTAGTGTGTGGCTTTTTAGTTAGCTTAGTGAAAAAGCCTAATAGCCAAAAGTAAAATATTGTTTAAAATTAACATAAATTCCCTTGATTTCATATAATATGTATGTTATACTCAAAGAGTAAATAGTGTCAAAAAATGGCAAAAAATGCTTTTTTGGAGGGATTTTATGATAAAATCTAACATAAAAGTAAAGCTTAATTTTGATATAGTTAAAGTATGGAACAAAGTAACGTATTTAGAAAATTATTCTTGGAGAAGCGATTTAAGTAAACTTGAAATTCTTAATAACGACACCTTTATTATCAAAGGAAAAAATAATACTAAAACTGTTTGTAAAATAACATTTGCAAAACTTTACAGGCAGTGGAATTTAAAAATTGATAATAAGCATTTTTTTGGCGAATATATTGGTGTTTTTTCTGGCGATGAAAATCATTGCGTTTTTGAAATTAAAGGTGACTTAAAGGCAAAAAAAATATTTCTTCTCCCATTTTTAAAAGATATGCTAAAAAAACAACAAAACGATTTTATAAATGATTTACAAAGGGCTTTATTAAATGAATCAAGCTGATAAAAATAAGAGGGATTCAAAATTACAAAAAATTAAATTTAAGCATTATATGCGTGGATAATATTAATTTATTGCCATGTTGTGTTCATATGTTTAAAAGCATGGAAATTTATGTAAATTAAGAATTTTCATAAAATTTTAATAATTATAAAGTATAATATTTAAAAATGTTTGAAAGGCTAAATAAAATAAAATATGAATAGACAAATTGCAAATGTTATAACGCATTTAAAAAAAGATTTAAATGTGTTTTGTTACTACGATATACAAAAATTTAATTTATCAACAGGGCTAGTTCCATTTTTAGTACATATAGGCGATAATAAAAAGGCTTCGCCTAGCGATATGGTAAAAAGCTTATGCATGGATCCAGCTCATGTGGCAAGAAGTGTAAATAAGCTTGTAAAATTAGAATTAGTACAAGAAATAGAGAATGTAAATAAAGATAAGCGAAAGAAGATTTTTGAATTAACTAATAAAGGAAGGCAAGCTTACGTTGTTGTGGTGGAAGCTATGCTTAAATGGGAAGGGGATGTTTTAGCCTCTTTAGAAGAAGAAGAAAAGATAACTTTAATAAGCTTATTAAATAAAATAAATAAACAAGATAATTAGAATATGATAATGAGATGGCTAACATCTCATTTTTATTTTTAGTTATTACTAAAAATAGAACATTTTAAGTGATTTTTTTAAAAAAATATGGTATAATCTTAAAATATTATCAAAATATAGGGCAAGTGGGCATTAAAAATAAAAGTTCATAAAAATTTGTTGAATAATTAATATTAATATGATAAACTTAACGTGTAATGCATAACGTGTTATGCATTACACGTTAAAAGTGAATCGGATTCAAACAATATAGAGATAATTAAATTTACGTTTTAAAATAGATACAGAATATAAAGGGATGGTTAATATTATGAAAATAGTGAAGAAAACATTAAGTGAGCAGATATATGACTCGCTTAGGATGAATTTAATTAAAGGGAAAATTCCGCTTGGCTCAAAGCTAATAAATCAAGAACTTCAAGCAAAATTTGAAGTTAGCTCAACTCCGATTCGAGATGCAGTAAATCGTTTGCATCAAGATGGATTAGTTGTAGAAGTTACAAAAACAGGGGCTAAGGTTATTGATTTAGATGCAGATACTTTTAAAGAAGTGAATGAATTATTAAGCACGCTAAGTTGTGCAGCAATAAGTTTTGCTATGCAAAGAAGTGATAAAGATGAAATAGTGAAAACATTAACTGATATAGTAATCAAGCAAAAAAAATATGTGGACACTGATGATTATTTTAAATATGACTATGATTTTCATAAAGCTTTTTTTGAGTTTGCAAAAAATGAAACATTTAAAAAATTATATAAAAGCTATCATCCGCTTCAAGAACTGCTAACTTATTATGCAGTTGATATAGGCTATGATAAAAATGAATCTATAAAACAGCATGAATATATCATAGAAGCACTTTCAAAATCGGATATTGAAAGCGCTAAAAAGTTTATGAATGAACATTTAACAAATGCAAACAATGTTCACGAAAAATTACTAGAAAAATAATAATTGAAATAAAAAATAGAAGGGAATGGCAAAAGTCATTCCCTTCTATTTTTTTATAAAAGCTTTAGTTTTAAGGGAAAATAATATATCCTTTCATAAGAAAAGATATAAAACTGTTTCTGTTTTATATCACAACAATGCTAAAATAAATAGGAAAAAAAGGCACTTTATCCATTTTTTAAAATGCTCAAATACTGCTTATATCAATATTTATTATATCTTTACTCATTTTATTTATTAAAAAAGAGAAAATGAAAGCCAACTAGATATTTTAAAATTCGTATCTAGCTATTCTAGTTGTGGATTTATATTATAAACTTGTGCACAATAATAATATAATTAAAATAAGCAATATACATAATTT
>CAZVOQ010000003.1:0-8176 GCA_964628475.1 uncultured Oscillospiraceae bacterium
CCACCAGTGCCAAGGAATGTTTCTTCTTCTGCAAATTTAACATTGTAGCTTTTAGAAAGCTCGTTAAAATATGCTTTAATCATATTTTTTTTGTGATTAACAATTAATGAGAAATCATTACAGCCAAACGAATTAAACCTATCTATAATATGTTCAACAATAGGCTTTTCTCCAACTGGGATTAATGGCTTTGGGAGTATTTTTGTGTATGGATAAAGGCGAGTTCCAAGCCCACCTGCCATAATTACAACAGGTAAATTAAGATTTTTTCTTGGCTCAACTTTTAACACTTCATCTAAAAAGACAATATCGCAAACAAAGCCATTTTTATCTAAAAGAGGGATGGCACTAATTGAATTTTTCATCATAAATTCAGTGGCCACACTTTTTTTAGAAATAGATAAAGATTTTGGATTGTAGTTTGCCACTTCTTTAATTTTTGCATTTAAAGAGCCATTTTTTAATATATGTCTTCTAATTTCGCCATCGGTTAATATGGCTGTTAATTTAAAATTAGGTGCAATTAATAATATCTTCCTGCTTGTTTTTTCTAAAATTTCAAGAGCTTTAAAAACTTCTAAATCTTCACTTATAATTAAATCATCGATAAGCATAGTTGTGTGTATAAATTAAATAATAATTTATATTCCTTTCATTGTTTTTGAAAAGTTATTTTGTTAAAGAGAGTATTTCATCTGCAACGATTTGTACTTCTTCTTTAGTTAAATTGCTAGAACAAGGAATATTAACGATTGTATCGATAAATTTTCTTGCATTTGGAAGTGGCATACATTGGCTATTTTTATATGGTGCTTGATCTGGATTTAATAGCCAGATAGGCCTTGTTTGGATTTTTCTTTTTGCAAGTTCTTCTATTAATTCATTTCTTGTAATGCTAGTGTTTTCTAGCATTAATGAGTAAAACCACATGCTTGAACGGATACCTTTTGTGAATGGAATAATTTTTAATCCATTTTTATTGTTTAATAATTCGTTATAAAGAGCAAAATTTTCATGCTTTGTTTTAATAAAGTCTTCTAATCTATCAAGCTGTGCTAGCCCCATTGCAGCAGCAATATTATTCATTTTATAATTATAGCCAACTTCTGTGTGGATAAATAATAAATTATCTTCTTTTTTGCTCATATCTTGAGCTTCTTCGCTTAATAATTCCATATGGTGACGTGCATCTTTAGTTTGTGCTAAGGCAAGGCCGCCGCCGCCAGTTGTCATAACTTTATTTCCATTAAATGAAATAGCCCCGTAATGCCCGATAGTACCAAGATGTTTTCCTTTGTATCTACCTTCCGTTACAAATGTTCCCATAACTTCCGTTGCATCTTCGATAACTTTAATATTGTATTTATTTGCAATATCCATTAAAGCTTCCATATCTGCCATATTACCAAATACGTGAACTGGTATCATAGCTTTAACATGAGCCTTTGTGTCTTTATTTATTAATTTTTCGCCATCGAATTCACAGTGATTATCAATAAAATATTGAACACTTTCAGCGCTCATACAAAAATTATCATCACAGTCTACAAAAACTGGCTCTGCAGAACAAAAACGAATAGGATTTACTGCAGCAATAAAAGTTAAAGCAGCTGCAATAACTTCATCGCCATATGTAACGCCTGCATCTACTAAAGCTAAATGCAAGCCAGCAGTGCCACTATTTGTTGCAACAACATCGTCACATTTCATATATTCAGCACATCTTTTTTCAAATTCAGGGATTAAAGGTCCTGCAGTTGAAACCCAAGTGCTTTCAAGTGCTTTATCAACCATTTCTCTTTCTTTAATTGTTATATTTGGTATTGATAGTGGAATAAATTTTCTTTGCATTGTTTTTTCTCCTTTAAATCATATATTATTATCGATATAATTATTAAACTATTAGTTTAATAAAGTATAATACAAAATAGTGTAAAATACTAGTTTTTTTCTAGTTTTTTATTTAAAATTTCTACTGCTAAGCCAAAAATGCTAGAAAGTAAAAAAGAATATAAAAAAAGATAGTAAATTCTTGAAGGGGTTATTTTGAAATATTCAAAAAATGATTTTTCTTCATTTATAATTATGCTATTAGTTTCTATTATATTGCCAGCTAAATCAGTTGGATCTATTCTAATTGAATTAGTTTTTACAGGGAAGAAAAAATCAGTTTTGTAAATAGTTTCATCCGTTTTTGTAAACCAAGCTCTGTTTTTACTTGAAAATCCTTCGCCTTCATTTGTTGTGTAATAAAGGGTTACTTCGCCAGGATATAATGAGTATTCAATATCTAAAGTGATATTAGTGATATAAATATCATCCGTTCGTAGTAATTGTGGATCTGCATCACTCGTTATTAAATGTTCACCACTTCTAACTATGGCAATATATTCAAAATCGGTCATTTCTAAAACTAGTGTTTCTAGCTTTCCAGTCATTCTATAATAGCTTTCAAGCCCGAAAATAAATAGTGTTAAAAGGATAAAAGTAGATATAACTAAGGAAAAAGAAAGAAGAATTATTTTTATAAAGCTAAGGTTTTTGAATTTGTTAACTATACTAATCATGCTAAAAATTCCTCCCCTTTAATTAAATGAAATTTTATATCATCTTCTAAATATTCAATTTCATAATAGGCAATTCCATAAAGCCCGTATTGCCAAGTTTCTTCATTAAAAGAATCTCGAAGAACAGTTTCTGTTAAATCTCCAGCGTGGTCTAAAAGAAAATGAGTAACATTATTATCTTTTAAATAATCAATAACTTGAGCTTTTTTTTCTTTATTGTATTCTTCTGGGGTAAGATTTTCATCGCTTAAATAAGGAGCATCCTGCACAACTAAGTTTTGAGCATATTCAAATGTGTATAAAAACCAACGTGCACCGCCATCTTCAAGAGCACTATATGCATAGATAACATCATCCTCGCCAACAGCATCTGATAAAAAATCAACTTTTGTTGAAACAGTGTTTCTTTCAGTGAAATAAACATCGTTAACGCCTAAAAACATAGTTGATGTAGTTAAATATGAATGAGATAAAATAACTAATGAAAAGGTGATAATAGCTAGAATACCACTTAAAATAGTTCGTGATTTTTTATTTTCATGAATAGCTAAAAATAATATAAATATTCCTAGCATTAGCCAGCCGATATAATAAGGGAATATATATCTTGAATAGCTAGAAAGCCCATAGGCATTAGCCTTAAAGATATAAACATATAAAAATAAATGGAAAATATAGTAGCCTATAAATCCGATACATGAGCTTATATAAACAAAGAAATACTTAATTCGATTTTCTTTTTTTGAAAAAGCTATTGCAATAATAAAAATAATAAATATTAATGCAATAACAAAAATTCCAGTGCCAATCATGCTAATTGGCCTTGTGAAAATAGCATAAAACATCTCTGATTGAATATCAATGAATTTCTGACTTTTTTGGCTAGAAAATAGCTCTATAACGCCAGTGGTTAGCATGCTAAACATGCCAATATTAGTTTCGCCACCAAGCTCAAAACGATTAACTTCTAAAACTTGTCCCATATGAAAAGTCCAAGCGAAAAAAGAAATAGTTGTTGTTATAGCGATAACTAAAACAGCGCCTAATTTTGCAAAAATTCCTTTTAGGAAAAAGAAAGTTTGATTTTCTTTATTAAATAATAGTTCTGTAAAAATTATAAATGCAACTAATAAAGAAAAAGCAAATCCCATATCTTTAATAAATGTGAAAAATATAGTTATAGGAATAAGTGGTAGTATTCTTTTTTCTAAACTATCTTTATTTAAAAAGTAAACAGCTAGCGCCCCAGCAAACATAATTCCTAAAGGAAAATCAGCATAAGTGCTGATGTAAACAGGAGAAATATGCAAAATCCTAGTGTATACATTAAAAAAGTATGGAATAAAAAATCCACTAACAAAAGTTAAAATAGATAAATGCCAATCTTTTTTTGAGAATAGGGCTGTAAATGAAGTGTAAACAGAAAAGAATAATATATCATAGCTATAAAAGCTAATCCATTCAGAAAATTCAGGATTAAAGCACTGGAAAAAATAAGATAAAACAGCAAGGGTAGGTGGCGTTGTGTTGCCAATTAAGCTAGATTGATAGTATGTGTAGATGCTATCATTTATAAATAATAATTTATGGCTAGTTCCCCAGAAGCTAAATTCATCCCATTCATAAAAAAGTGGCTGAGAATAACTTAAAAATAAAAGCATTAATATGCTAATTAAAGAAAATAAAATAACCCCAACTGTAAAAAATTCTTTTAAATCATTTTTTATATCGAAAGATTTCTTAATTGCAAATAAAAAACTTATTATGCTAATTATATAAGCTAAAATTACCCCAATATAAAGCATATCAACAAGGCTTAATAAAACAACAAGGCTAACTAAACTTGTTATCGATATAAAAGGGGCAAAATTTGGATTTATTTTTAAAATTTTAAATAGTGAAAATGCGAAAATCAAAATCACTATAAAAGAGAATAATGCGTTTAGCATAAATTGAAGATTCCTTTTGGTTTTATTTTATCATTGGTATATAATAAACAGCTAATTGAGAAAATATAGCTAGGATATTTAATATCACCATAGATATAATACAGCTAAAATCAGTTGTTTTTGTGTTAGATTTAGTAAACGATGAAAAGTAGTATCCCAAGCTAAAACTAAATCCGATAAATGCAGGGATAAAGTATCTCATTTGAAGCCCGATTATCGCAGGAAGCGTTACAGGTGCCCATGATAGATACAGCCCCGTTGCCGAAACGGCATATGTTAGGATTGCCATAATAAATAAATGCACAGTAACTGTGAAATCGTTTTTATTAAATACATAGCTTTGCTTTACAATATTTACTAAGATTAGTATTGGCGTTATTAAATTAATAAACCCTAAATTAACATCAAGTGCGCCTAGAAGACCAGCGTCGAATATAAAAAATGCATTATCAAACATTGAGTCTATAAAAACACAGATATATCGAATAGGATTTGATATTATAAACATTAGCTGTGCTAATGGATCTGTTCCATTCATTGTTCGAGGGATTTCGCCGTAGTTTGAAAATAAATTTACGTATAATCCCATACCATAGTAAAAAATGAAAACAGATAAAAAGGCTATAATTAAAGCTTTTATTATACATATTTTTTTGTTTTTTAAACTAATGTGTAAATTATCTTTTTTTACTGCGAATAGTAAGGGAAGTAAAACTATATAGCTAGCCTTACTCATAACTAATATTGAAAGAGTTATGGTGAAAATAATGAATTTTTTAGTGTCAAATTTTTCGCTTAAAATACAGGAAACCAAAAGATAAAATAGCCCTAAAAGAAAAGCATCTGTATTATTAGAGCCAATTATATATAAACTAACTGGGATTGCCATTAAACTAAAAATAATTAATTTAAACTTGTGCGAAAATTTAAAGGCAAAGTAGGCACAAATGCTAAAAAAAGCTGCATTAAAAATTCTAGCTAAATAATAGCCAAACATAGCATTCATTCCTAAAATATTACTAAGGAAAACTCCGATAGTTTGAGGAATATAAGGCAGAACTTGGAATATAATTATAGAATGATTTTTAGGAGTGTAATTTTCGTCTTCTAATTGATTAAAATATAATTCATATCTTTGAGAAATTATAGAGTGCTCTTTTGCAGGGTAGCCGTTATTATAAGCTGTTGGAAAAGCTAGCATTAAAGCATTTATATCTTTTGAATACTCGTGATTTTCATCAAATCCAAATTGCCCTGATGCCATTGCAGCGGCTCTTAGATAATGAGTGTCTTCATCTGGTGCTTGATTTATAGGAGTTGTAAGTGCGAATAAACTGGACAATAAAAATATAATTAGAGCTAAAGCTAAATTTTGATGAAGTTTATATAATTTAAAAATAGAATATAATATTAAAGATAAAATAAATAAAACTATAAATAAAATTATAGAATGATTTATTTGATTCATCCAAAATGGCTCGTATATCACTCTTAAAAAATACACTGTAAAAAAAGAAAACACTAGTAAAGCAAAACAGCCTATACTAAAAATTAATATAGGCTTTTGTTTTAATGTATTAAATTTTTCTTTAAAAAAAGATAGCATATAGATTTATCCAATCGTCTACAAATTTTTTTACTACACGTTGTAGATGTCTGTTTTAAAACGATTTAAATTTTCTTTTGTCCAAGCTATTGTTTCAGCAAGACCTTCTTCAAAAGTATAGTTTGGTTTCCAGCCTGTTAATTTATTTAATTCTTTAGCTGTTCCAAGTAATCTATTAACTTCGCTTTTTTCAGGACGAAGCCTTTGATCGTCAGTTACGATTTTGGCATTTGGATTGATTTGATTGATTAATTCTTGAGCTAATTGCCCAATAGAAATTTCTTGCTCTGTGGCAATATTTAATTCTCTGCCGATAGTGTTATCGTTTTTAGCTATTGTAATAAAGCCATTTGCAGTATCTTTAACATAGTTAAAATCTCTAGTTGGAGTTAAAGAGCCTAAATGGATTTCTTCTTTTCCAGCTAGTAATTGAGTTATAATTGTTGGAATAACGGCTCTTGCAGATTGACGAGGTCCGAATGTGTTAAACGGACGAACGATAGTTACAGGGCTGTTAAATGAGCGATAAAAGCTTTCAGCTATTCTGTCTGCGCCAATTTTTGTTGCAGAATATGGGCTTTGTCCTTGGAAAGGATGGTTTTCATCTATTGGAACATATTGAGCAGTTCCGTAAACTTCGCTAGTTGAAGTTACTAAAATTCTGCTTGTGTCTAAATCTCTAGCAGCTTGCAAAACATTTAATGTGCCTTTAATGTTAACATCAACATATGAATCAGGAGATGTGTAAGAAAAAGGAATAGCTATTAATGCAGCTAAATGATAAACAGTGTCGATGCCTTTCATTGCATCTTTAACACCGTTTGGATCGCGAACATCGCCTAAAATAACTTTCATTGCATCTTTTTCAGCTTTTGAAATTGAGTCAAGCCAGCCCCAAGTGCCAAAAGAGTTATAAGCGCAAAATGCAGTTACATCATAACCTTCTTTTATTAATTGTTGTGTTAGGTGTGAGCCGATAAAGCCATCAGCACCAGTTACTAATACTTTTTTAGACATATATTTACCTCTTGTAAGTGATTTTTTATAAATGTATTTCGTAATATTATAACATAAAACAATCCTTTTGTCTATAATTTAAGCTGATGTAAGGCAGTATACGCTTTGACAAAATGTTGCAATTATACTATAATGTATAAGTTAAGAACATATGTAAAAGGAATAATGAATAATGAAAGAAATATTTAAAAAACTGGTGCTACTGTTTATACCAGTTGTGATATATTTTGCACTCTTTGTGTATTTTGAGCCTTATAATTATTTTGGGCTTTTTGATGATGAATACTCTGGCGATAGCGCTATGGCAAGAGTTAGAAATTTTAATTTACAGCCAGCAGACACTATTTTATTAGGCGATAGTAGAATGGCGCATTTTGATATGGAGCTAGTGGAAGATTTAGTTGGCGAGGATGTTTCGCAATTATCTTTTGGTGGGGCTAGTTTTA
Source organism: uncultured Oscillospiraceae bacterium (assembly GCA_964628475.1). Taxonomy (GTDB): domain Bacteria; phylum Bacillota; class Clostridia; order Oscillospirales; family Ruminococcaceae; genus RGIG3102. The sequence goes on from CAZVOQ010000003.1 coordinate 7,586, forward strand.
ATGAGAGTTTAGATTTATTAGAATATGCAATGGATTATAATGAAAATTTAAAAACAGTGTATTTGGGTGCTAGTTTTTATACTTTAAATGAAAGCTATTATAAAGATAGAATGAGTCAAATCGAAGTAGTTTCAAGTAATCCGATAGCTTATATGCTAAATTTTAGCTATAATGTTGAAATGCTAAACGAAATTTTATATGCGATAAAAGGAATAGAAAACGTTGCTTTAAAAAATGAAGGCGTTTGGGAAGATAGCGATTATTACTATGAAGATGGAACGAAAAGAGAATATAGAAAAAATTTAGAAGAATTTGCTGTTAATAATATTTTGCCAGTTGTTTCGAGTCCAGAATATGTGTATGATTCAAAAGATGTTTTAAGATATATTGAGATTTTAAAAGAATGTCAGGAGAAAGAGATAAAAGTTTACACTGTTTTGCCTCCGCTTGATGATTCATTAAAAGAATTAGTGGTTGAAGAATTAGGCTTAGAAGAATATATATACCAATTTATAGATGAAGTTTCGCCTTATAGCGAAGTTTTAAATTATGAATACAACGAAGAAAATCCATTTACTCAAGACGAGTTTT
>CAZVOQ010000003.1:8186-21965 GCA_964628475.1 uncultured Oscillospiraceae bacterium
AGAAAAATTTACAATTATGCTTTTTGAAAGATAAGAGAAAGATATTATATGTCATTAGATTTTTTAATTTTATACGAACACATTGGAAGAGAGTATGAAAGTATTACCCTTTTAAAATTAGAGCTTGAAAGAAGGGGATACACTGCTGAAATAATGCAATTATTAGATAGAAAAAAACTAAAATATTTCACATATAAAAAGCCAAAAGTTTTAGTTGCTTCTGCTATGTATGATAATAAAACAATGAATAGCTTTGTTTACAATAATGTTGGAGTTTTAAATAAGGTTGTGAATTTGCATTGGGAACAAGTTTTAAGTGAAGAACAAGAGAATTCGCCGTTTTTTAACTGCCTTGAATCTGCATCTTACGCCCTGCACACCTGCTGGGGAGAAAAAGCAAGAGATAGAATTGTAAAATTTGGAGTTCCAATTGAAAATACAGTTATAACAGGCCCTATTCATATGGACTTTTTAAGAGAAGAATATAAAGGGTATTATAAATCAAAATCTGAAATTTGCAAAGAATATAATTTAGATGAAAATAAACAACTTGTTTTGTATGTGTCTTCTTTTTCAACTGCATATATGTCAGATGAGGAAATTAAGAGCCTTAATGAATTAGCAGGAGTTGATTTTGATCAATTTAGAGTTACAGGGCAAAAATCAATGCATATAACTCTTGATTGGGTTGATAAATTCTTGCAAACTAAAGAAGGCGAAAACACAGAATTTGTTTATCGCAGACACCCAACGGAATGGAATAGTCCAATATTAAAAGAAATGGATGAAAAACATAAAAATTTCCATTTAATAAGCGATTATTCTGTTAAACAATGGATAACAGTGAGCGATAATATTCTAGCGTGGATGTCGACAGCTATTGCAGAAATTTATTTTGCTAAAAAAAGCTGTCATATAGTAAGGCCAATAGATATTGAATGGGAGTATGATCCTGTTATATATGAAAATGGCGAATTTATAAAAGATTATGAAGGCTTTGTTTGTGCTTTAAAAGAAGAAAACTCAAAGTTTCCTTTAGATGAAAAATTAATGATTAGCCATTATGATTTCACACAAACACCAAGCTATCTAAGAATGGCAGATGCACTAGTTGAAGTGAGAAATGGCGAAGATATAAGAAAGCCTTTTGATCACTTTACACCAAAATTCAGCTTGATAAAATTTATAGCCTTAATTGGTGCACACAGCTTATATGCATTAAAAATAGATCCAAAGAAATTTAGCTTTTTAGGGCCTATATCTGAGCTTGCCTCAAGAATTTATGGGCATATTAAAAACACAAGAGTTTCAAAACAAGAAGATAAAATTTATCAAGAGAAAATAAAAAAATATATTTTAAAGTAAAAGAAAGAGGCGGTAGAGAATATGAATGAAAATTCTTCGGCAAAAGGATTTTTAACCTCAATATTTAAATATTCAATAGCCACGTATATAAATTTTTTTATATACGGTATTTCTATTTTATTAGTAGCGTGGTTTGTTGATACAGCAGTGTGGGGACAGCTCGATATATTTATTTCTACCTCAACTTTAATTATGAACATCTGTATGCTTGGGCTGGATAATTCATTTATTAGATTTTTTAATGAGCCGGCAGAGCCATTAGATAGCTTTTCTTTATTTTCGGCGTGCCTTGGATTATCAAGCATTTCTTTAATAATAACGGGAGTATTAAGCTATTTATTATTTCCTGAAATGATTATAGATGTTTTCTTTAGCTTTAATTTAGGAAATGTTTATGTGCTACTATTATTTTTTAATGCTTTTATGAATATGATTGCAAGATATATAAATATTTTATATAGAATGCAAGGTAGCATTAGATTATACACAATTCAAAGCGTTTTAATGCAATTTTTTGCAAGGTTATTCTTTTTATTCGGTGCTGTTTTTTCGGCTGAATTTTCAAATTTAGTTTTATGGGCAGTAGGAGGAACAACTGCTTTTAGTTTAGTTTTTCTTTTTTCTGTTAGAAATAATTTAACACTTAAAAAGGAAGTTGTATTTTCAAAAGCCAATAGGCAAATTGTTCCATATGGTCTTGCAATAGCGCCAACTGCAGTTATGCTGTGGCTAAATAGCTTGTACTCAAAGGTTTATATAGATGGAACACTTGGAAGTGAATTAACTGGCGTATTTAGTATGGTTAGTTTACTTAGCAATGTTATTGCTATTATTCAAGCAGGATTTGCAACGTTTTGGTCGGCTTATATATATGCAAATTATAAAAATGAGCAGGAAAAAATCAAACAAGTTCACGATTATCTAACCCTTTTAATACTAGTGTTTTTCTGTTTACTAGTAGCGTTTGAAGATATTATATTTTTCTTTTTAAGCCCTAGCTATAAAGTTGGTATGGAAATATTCCCGATAATGGTTTTAGTTCCTGTGTTTTTGATAGTTAGCGAAACTACTGTTTATGGAATTGCAATAGCAAAAAAACCAATATTCGATACAATAGGTATTGCATTATCAGTTGTTACAAATATAGGCTTATGCATAGTTTTAACTAATAATTTTGGGCTTTATGGGGCAGCAATGGCGCTCGCTGGCAGTAATATAATAATGTTTTTATTTAGAACATTTGTTGCACAAATTTACTATAAAAGTATTCCAAGTTATCTAAGGACAACTATCGCTTTAACACTCCTTTTAATTATCACAGCCCTTTCAACTTATTACAGCCATAATTTTATAATGAAATTTATAGTATGTATTTTAGGCATAGTTGCATATATTATACTATACCTAAATCAAGTTAAAGAGGCAGTAACTTTTATTAAAGATATTCTTAAAAGCTTTACTTCAAAGAATAAAGAGGAGGCAGGAGTGAAATTAATCATATCTGATTTAGATGGAACACTTCTTAATGAAGAGCATAAAGTTCCAGATGAATTTTATGATGTGCTTGAAGAATTAAATCAAAGAGATATAGTGTTTGCAGTGGCTTCTGGCAGAAATTATCTGGGGCTTCGCCATTTGTTCAATGAAAAAGGCGATGATATTTATTTCATCTGTGATAATGGTGCTTTTGTAAAACATGGGGAAGATATAGTGTCTTCAAGTGAAATTAATAAAGATGATTATGAAAGAATAATAAATTTCTTATTTAAAAATGATATTGATACAATTATGATTTGTGGCGTTAAAGGCACATATTATCAAAACACTAATGATGAAGAATTTAATGATAGAATGAGGGGGATGTATACAAAAACTACTCTTGTTGATAATATTATTGATATTGATGATGAAATATTTAAAATATCAGTCTACAATTCTGAAAATGTAAGGCATAGAGTTTTTAATCCATTAAAATCTCGATTTGAGGAAGAATTTAGCATCCATATTTCTGCAAAAGTTTGGGTTGATGTTATGACTAGGAATGCAGATAAAGGAAAAGCATTAAAAGTATTACAAAATCGCATGGGAATATCAGAAAATCAAACAATGGCTTTTGGCGATTTTGATAATGATATACCGATGCTACAAAATGCAAAATATAGCTTTGCAATGCAAGATGCAAGCGAAACTGTGAAAAAAGTTGCAGCTTTTACTGCAAAATCTAATGCCGAAAATGGTGTTATTATTGCTATAAAAGAGCATGTTTTAGAAAAATAATTGAATATATTTGTTTTTATTGTTTAAACTAATTTTATGTAATCTTTTGATTATAAAAATAAAAAAGGTATGGTGATAAAAATGGGTAATAATTTAAAATGTACAGTGTCTAATTGCATGCATCATAAAGATGCCCACTGCTGCTTAGAATCAATATGGGTGAGTAAAACTGCGCCAAAAGATGCTGTTAATGCAGTCTGTTCATCTTTTGTGAGTGGACAAAATAGCAGTATGAGTGCTCAAGAAAGAGTGCCAAAGAATGATTTAGATATTAAGTGTAATGCTAGGAATTGCAAATATAATATCGAAAATATTTGCTCAAGCTTAAACGTTACGATAGCACTAACAAAAAACGATGCCGAATGCACAAATTTTAAAGCGATGTAATTTTAAAATGGATTTTTTCATGGTGTAATATCTATAAAGAAACTTTGCGAATAAAAAAACACAAGGGAATGGCGAAAGCCATTCCCTTGATTATTATAAAAAGCATTATATTTGCAGCTTTCATCAGTATTTTTTATATCCTTGCTCTTTCTATTTATTAAAAAAGAAACAAGTGACATTGAGCCACTTGTTTCTTTATGAGTATTTAGCTATAAAAAGTTCGGTTTTTAATATTAAAATTAATATTAAGCCCAAGGTATTAATTGAGCATCAAAGTTATACCATGATTCTGCATTAATAATTTTAGTACCATCACTTGTAACATCGATAACAATAGTTGCAATAGTTTCTTCAGTGTTTTGTGTTGAAGGAATGTATGATTCAATTTTATCTAAGATTAAGTTAGCAAAAGCAGTTTCTGATTCAGCTGTAACCTCAGTATTTGCAGTTGGATATACTTCATCTAAAATAGCCATAAAATCTTCTTCAGTTAAACCATTGTAAACAGTGTCTACTGGGTGTAGTTTAACGCTAACGTGATAGTTGCCATCTACTTCATTCGATTCTAAAACTTCAAATTGCACTTTTTGATAGATTTGCATAAAGATTTCAGTTGCTCTATCTAAAGTTTCTTGTGAGATGTAGTCTGTTTCAACAAATGCATATTCAGATAAAAATAATTCAGCTTCTAAAGCAGCATTGTCAAGTGCGATTAATTCTAAATCTGCCATAGTTGTTCCATCTGTATACATATCAACTAATTCTTGTGCATGCACATTGTGGTAAACTGACTCTAATTCGTATTCGATATATGCAACTGGATCGAATACACCTAAAAGAGAGCAACCTGTGAATGATACCATTACAGCAAAAGCTAATAGTAGGCTTGTAAATTTTCTTTTTAATAAGTTCATTTTTTTCTCCTTGAATTCATCATAAAATAAGACTAAGTCTTACATACATTAACTTATATATTATATAGTACAAGTTGAATAAAATCAAGGATAATTATTTGTGAAAGCCTACAAATTTATTTTAATTAAATAAAAAATTTATTATACTAAAGATTTCACATAAGAAATTAATTCATCAATGTCTTCTTTTTTAGTTGCCCAGCTTGTGCAAACTCTAACGGCAGTGTGATTTTCATCTTCTTTATGCCAAAATTGAAACAAGAATTTTTCTTCGATTTTTGCTAAGAGAGAATTTTCGATAATAAAAAATTGCTGATTTGTTGGGGAATCAAATAATAATTTAATTCCAAAACTTTGAAATTCTTTTTTTATTAAATATGCAAGGTCTATGGCATTTTTTGAAATTTCTTGATAAAGCCCATCTTCAAAAAGAGTTAGGAATTGTATGCCAAGTAGTCTGCCTTTTGCAAATAAACCACCATTTTGTTTTATATGATATCTAAAATCTTTTTTGTATCTATCATTTGTTATAACAACAGCCTCGCCAAATAAAGCCCCAACTTTTGTTCCACCGATATAGTAGATATCGCAGTATTTAGAATAATCTTCTGGCTGAATATCATTATCAGGTGAAGCTAGTGCATAGCCAAGGCGTGCACCATCTAAAAATAAAGGGATATCATATTCATCGCAAACTTCTTTTAAATCATGTAATTCTTTTTTAGTGTATAGAGTTCCATTTTCAGTTGGATTTGATATGTAAACCATGCCAGGCTGAACTTCATGTTCTCTATTGCCTAAAGAGTAATGTAAAGAAAGCATATCGCGAACTTCTTTAGCGAAAATTTTACCTTCAATATGAGGAATAGTTATAACTTTATGCCCGCTAGATTCAATAGCGCCAGATTCATGAGTTGCCACGTGGCCAGTATCGGCAGAAATAACGCCTTGGTGTTTTTTTAGTAAACTTCCAATAACAGTTTTATTAGTTTGAGTGCCTCCTACTAGAATGTGAACATCGGCATTTGGGCAATTAAAAGTTTTTTTGATTGCTTCTTTTGCCTTATCTGAATAAATATCAGTTGAATACCCTGGAGTTTGCTCAAAGTTTGTTTTAACTATGGCATCTAGTATTCGTGGGTGAGTTCCTTCTTGATAGTCGCATTGTAGTAATACCATTTTAAAAATCTCCTTTTGTTAATTAAAATTCATTAAAATAATCTTTTAGATAGATAGCTAATAGGCGAAGTCCGATAGGGAGCGAGGATTTTTTTACCCATTCAGCCCTTGTGTGAGCGCCGTGTCCTTCATATACTCCAAAACAAATCGAATTTATGCCATTTGCTAAAAACACATTACAATCTGTGCTAGCTGAGCCGTTTGAATATGAAATATTAGTTAACTTTTCGCCAATATTAGAAACTTTTTTTGCCATTTCCAATTGAATATCCATATCAACTTCTTGACTGCAAGGCCTATCGCCTACAACCTCATAGCTAACGTCAAATCCGATAGATTGATATTTATTTAAAATATTTAAAAATTTATCTTTCATATAAGATAAGCCTTCAACATTATCACTTCTATACTCATAAAGCATGCTTGCATTTTGAGCTATTGTGTTAACGCTTGTTCCGCCTTCAATAGAGCCAACATTATATGTTGTTTTTCCTTTTTTAGGAACTGTGATAGTGTATAACTCGCTGATGATATTTGATAAAACTTTAATTGAGTTTTCTTCGCCAAAATTGCCGTAGCTGTGCCCACCTTTGGTTTTAACATCAACTTTATATCTATGCGAGCCAACTGCACCTATGCAAACACCACCAAAACTGCCATCTAAAGAAACAAAATCTTTAATACGCCCTTTATATTTTTCATATAACGCTTTTGCCCCTTTTAGATTTCCAAGCCCTTCTTCGCAAGAATCAAAAGCAAAAACTATGCCGTTTTTAGGAGTAAGATTATTTTTAATCATATATTCTGCCATTAGCATTATTGCAACAACATTCGCGGTGTCATCGCAAACGCCAGGGCAGTGGATTTTATCATCGTCTTCAACTAAAGGTAAAGGCTCTAAATCAGGGAAAACAACGTCGGTATGGGCTGCAATTATGCTGATTTCATCGCAGTTTTCACAGCCAAATTCTAAAATAACATTCTTAGCTTCATCAATAATTACATCTTTGCCAAGGTTTTGGAAATAATCGCGAATAAACTCCACCCTTTTATCTTCAAAATGTGATGGCGCAGGGATTTGAGCGAGAGTTTTTAATAAAATTAAGTGCTTATCTTTTACGCTCTCAAGATAGCTATTCATATTATCGCTTAAAGTTAAATTCATAGTTGTTAGGTGTCCTTTCATTGGTGTTTTAATTAGTGTTGTAATACTAATTATTTTATCACAAAATTAAATTTTAGTATATATTTTTTTAAGAATATTTTATAAAAAAATATTAATTATAGCCTTTATTTTTAATTTGTGATATTATTAATATATAAATTTAAAATAATATAAGGTGATAGAATATGAAATTAAAATTACAAGAATTAAATAAAGATTTACAAACAGAATTTTTGGATTATTTATCTTCATTTAAAGATGAAAAAATAGTGCCAATGTCGATAGATATAAAAAATAAAAGTTTTGATGAATTTTTAGAGCATTTACACCTTATGAAAACTAATCCTCCAAGATTATTAGTGCCTGCTACTAATTTATTTTTTGTAAATGAGGAAACTAATGAAATTATAGGTGCTATTAATATTAGACATTTTTTAAGTGCACAGCTTTTAAATTTTGGTGGACATATCGGGTATTCAATTAAAAAATCATATAGAGGGCAGGGGCTTGCTAAAACAATGCTAAAAATGGCAAAACCATTTTTAGAAAGTGTTGAATTAAAAGAAATTTTAATTTGCTGTGATAATATGAATATAGCAAGCCAAAAAACAATACAAAGCTTTAATGCTGAATTAGAAAGCGAAATAGAAAAAATAGAAGATGGAAAAGATATTATCATTCAAAGATACTGGATTAATTTAGATAATATATAAAATAATGCTTGGTAAATATATTGTTTTATAAATAGAGCGAGCGAAGATATAATAAATCTTGATATAAGCAGTAAATATGGTGCTTTTCATTTTATGAAAAGCAAAATTTGCAAAACGAAAGCTAGGAAGGGCTAATATTTACAAAAGAGATAAAAGGCTTTTTGCTCATGTGCTTTAGCAATATTGCGCATGAAAAAAGCGGAGCTTTTATAATAATTAAGGGAATGGCGAAAGCCATTCCCTTGTGTTTTTTATTCATAAAGTTTCTTTATAAGTATAAGCTATAATCCATTTTTTTATTTACTAAGCAGGCTCGGTTGTGTTGCCGAAATCTTCGTCTGGGTATTTTTTAGCTACAAATTGATATAAAATAAAGTTGCAAAATGCTGTTAGCGCCCATGTTACAGGATAAGACCAGTATACGCTAATTAAAGTTCCGTATAAAGGGAATATAGTTGCAACCCAGATAATTCTAAACACACATACTCCGATAAGCGAAATTATAGTAGGTGCAAGGGAAGAGCCCATCCCACGAAGTTGGCCTACTGTTAAATCCATAAATCCACAAAAAACATAAAACATAGACATTAATTGTAGCCTTGATGTTCCAATTGCGATAACTGCTGGATCACTACTGTAAAATCCTACTAACATTTCAGCGAATATATAAAAGAATGCGCCACATATTATGCTAGCTAAAATAACAACTGATGCGCCATAAAATAAACTGCTTTTTGCTCGTTTGTAGTTTTGTGCACCAATATTTTGCCCTGAAGAAGTTAAAACAGATTGGCTAATGCAGTTCATAACTGTGTATAAAAAGCCACCGATATTTGCCCCAGCAACATTTCCTGCTACGGCAACTGAGCCAAAAGTGTTTACAGCTGATTGAATAGTTGCGTTTGAAAGGGAGAATAAAGAGCCTTGAATTCCAGCTGGAAGCCCAATAGAAACAATTTTTCTAAAGTGTTCTTTATGTATTTTAATTTTTTTAATGTCTAAAACTAATTCGCTTTCGCCATTTAAAAAATATCTTATTACTAATATAGAAGAAACAGCTTGAGATGCAATAGTTGCAAGGGCAACTCCAGCAACGCTGATTTGAAGTACAATTACAAAAAATAAATTTAAGCCAACATTTATAACGCCAGAAAAAGCTAAGATTTTTAAAGGTCTTTTAGTATCGCCAACTGCTCGAAGCATAGCCGCTCCAAAATTATAAACTAGATTAAAAGGCATTCCAAGAAAATAAATTCTCATATATAAAGTTGCGCCATCGATAACATCGCTAGGGCTACCCATTAATTCAAGTAAAAATCTTGATGAAACAACACCTAAAACAGCTGCAATCAAAGAGCCTAAAAGTGCAGTTGCGATAGCTGTGTGTAAGGTTTTGCTTATATTTTCCTCATCTCTTGCGCCAAAATATCTTGATATTGTTACACCAGCGCCAACAGATAATCCAGTAAAACAGTTTACGATTAAGTTTGAAATTGCTCCAGTAGAGCCAACTGCCGAAAGAGCTTGCGGGCCTGCAAACTGACCTACCACTATCATATCAGCAGCATTATATAATAATTGCAATACATTAGTTAAAATAAGAGGTATTGTAAAAGCTACAAGTTTTGGAAAAAGCTTTCCGTGAGTCATATCAATTGAACGCTTTGTGTTTACAGCCATAAAAACTCCTGTCTTAGTGAAAAAAGTAAATTTATTTTAATTTAAATAAAAATGATGCCAATTGATGGCATATATGGTATTATACTCCTACAAAATATAAATGTCAAATAATTAAAAAAATAAAAAATCAGTGAAATGCAAATGCTAAAAAACAAAGATTTTTCTAATTACTGCTAAGAAAAAACATATAAAAATATCTAAACAAATAAAAAATATAGTGTAATACCTATAAAAAACTTTGCAAATAAAAATTACAAGGGAATAGCAAAAGCGTTCCCTTGATTATTAAGTGGGTTATTTAATTAATTATCAGATAAAACTATTATGCTATCCTCTGGTGTTAGCATTATTTTAGAGCTTTTTAATGGGTTGGTGATAATTTTATATGTATCATCAAATCTAATTTTATAGCCCACAGCAATTTCGCCATAAGATTTTGCTATTTCAGTTATAGTATAAAAATCAGTTTCGATATTAGGTTTTATATAATGGCTAGATTTTCTTATATAAATTTCAGCACCATTTGCGCTTAAAAGCTCTTTAAAAATATAAGATAAAGCTCTGTTTTGAGAAATTTGGGTGGATATAAGATTAATAATATTACTACCAATAACTAAATCGTTAACCCTTGCTATTTGTGCAAGTTTTTGATTTATAACATTTTTCATCTCACTAGTTATATTAAATGTTTTGTTTTCTTTATCATAAATATCACGAAGATGCACAAGTTTTAATAAAGTCATTGAATCGGAAGTTGAATCATCGCAGTTATTATCACTAAGTAATAAAACATGGTCGATATGTGTTTTTAAAAGTTCATCAAGAACACTTTTTTTATTTATATCACAGCAAACACTCTCTACATCGATATTTTTTAAATCTTTTGCAAAACTTAAATCTTTAGTGTCTACAAATTCATCTGCAATAATTATCTTTGAGCCTTCAATAAAATAATTATCTAATTCGCATAAAATGCTTTGTAGCATATCATTAATTCCTAAAATTAATATACACTCAGGCGATTGAGATAATTTTTCTGTGGAAATTATCTCTTTTGTAGTAGGCACAGGATTTGATTTGTTATTAGGAGTAGTTATATCGCTGTTTTCGGCAAGTAGTATAAGTTCATCGGTTTTTCTTAAAACTGTATCAAATTTTGGAGCAAGAATAGTTTTATTATCACGATAAATACCAAAAACGATAGCTTTATCAAATAAATTTAAAATTTCAGAAAATTTCTTGCCTGCAAGATTTTTAAAATTCTTAAAATATAATTCGTCGTCGGCATAGCTGAAAAGCTGAATTAAAACATTTGATAAGCCAGGTTGTCTGCATGTTTGGGCGATAATTCTTGAAATTGTGTCTTCGATTAATATTGGCTCAACATAATCACTGCCTGCAATACAAATCGCATCATAATTTGCAAAAGTGAAAACAGGAGCAACTGCGTGAGCAGTTATTTTAGATTGGATATCTTCTTTAAAATAGCTATTAATAGCAAGTAGGGTTTTTGTTGTTGTAAAATCGTCTTTTGAATTTATTATAATAGATTTTGCAGTGTCGATGGAGCATTGCTTTAGCATATGAACATCAGAGATTTCACCAGTTCGGCATATCACTCTTATTTTATTTAGATTTACAACTTTTTTTGCAAGTTCAGTTTTTATAACTTCCATATCTTCATTAGCTAAAATAACAACACAATCTTTGCTGTATTTTAAAGAATTTGAATTAATAAGCTCTTGTATAATAGTGTGAACACTCTCACTGTATCCTAAAATTAATGTGTGATTCTTTTCAATAACTCGGCTGTTTCCTCTTTTGAGTGTATCTAGCCTTTCTTTAAAACCAGTTGTTATAATACTAATTAAAATGCTAGTTATAAATATACCACAAAGAGTTACTATCGACATTAAAATTAAAAATGGAATATTATGAGTTTCATCCCCAGTTATTGTTCCTGGATCAATAACGTGCATAATGCTAACCCATATATACTGTGCCATAGTTCCATCGCCTAGCAAAAATAAAATAAATCCTGAAATGCTAACAAATAAAAATGTGACAAAAAATAAAATACGAACTTGAGCAATAGTGCCTTGCGACATCATATTATCAAATTTGTACTTTAATTTATCAATAAAGCTATTTTTCATAAAGCTTAATCTCCCTTAATTAAAAAATCTCATATAAGTATATCATGTTTTTTTAAATTAAGCAAAAAAAAGAGAAAATCGAAATTTTCTCTTTAATATTATATTATTATATAAATAATAACAAACTAGCTGCCATTATCGCCATACCAGTTATTAGCCCTAGCATTGAAATATGATGTTCTCCATATTCTCTAGCTGAAGGAAGAAGCTCATCTAAACTTATGTAAACCATTATTCCAGCCACTGCGCTAAATATAAATCCAAATGCTTCATCGCCTAAAAATCTAACTAATAAAAAGTAGCCAACGATAGCGCCGATTGGCTCGGAAAGCCCTGATAAAAATGATAGCTTAAAAGCTTTTTTCTTATCTCCTGTTGCATAAAATATTGGAACTGCAACAGCGATTCCCTCAGGGATATTATGTATTGCAATAGCCGTTGTTATTGCAATACCAGTTGATGGATCATCTAAAGTTGCAATAAATGTTGCGATTCCCTCAGGGAAGTTATGAATTGCGATTGCAAGAGCTGTGAAAATTCCCATTCTCATTAAATCTTCTTTATGCTCAACGCTGTTTCCATCCATCTCCTCAACAGTGTGTATCTCATGAGGATTTCCCATTTTAGGAATAAATTTATCTATTAAAGCTATAATTAAAATTCCTATAAAAAAACCAATTACAGCATAAATATTTCCAAGCTTTTCGCCATAAGAAGCTGAAAGCGAATCAACAGATTTTGCTAAAATTTCAACAAATGAAACATAAAGCATAACCCCAGCTGATAAACCTAATGAAAAAGATAAAAACTTCTTATTTGTCTGTTTTGTGAATATAACCATTAAGCTACCAACGCCTGTTGCAAGGCCTGCAAAAGCAGTTAGTAAAAAGGCTAGTAACATATTATCTTGCATAGTATTTCTCCTTTCGTCAATATAATTAGTGTTAACTAACTATATTATATATTACATTATATTAAAAAACAAGTGAGCAAATCACAAAAGATAAAAAAGGTTATTATAAAATAGGAAGTATAATAAAAATAAAATCAACAGAAGTGGTAGTGAAGTTTCTGTTGATTTGTGAGTTGATTAAATTTTTTTGTGTAGTTTTATTTTAAGAAACCAATAGTGTTTCATCTAAAAAACGAATATCATCTTGAGTTAGATATTTTTCTTTAACTGTTAAATTAGCATTAAAATATCCTGTAAGGGTTAAATTATAATGGATATATCCTTTTTTTATCACTTTTTTGCTTGAGATTATATCAGATATTTTAAAATAAAAATCGCCAGTTTGAATATATTTTTTTCCGATATATGGCAATGAAAATGTACTTTGATGTGTAATAAATACACACGAGTATATTAGAATAGTTGAGCTAGTAGAATCTTCAGTAGTTAGAAGAATTATATAAATAATAAAAGCTATAATTATAAAAATTTTAGAGAATATATGCAAGTTTTTAATATATTTTGAAGATTTATAAACACACTGCATGTCATCTTCCTTTTTTAATAAAAGAAAGGTTTTATTTTTAGTAGATATTAAAAACAAAGCTACAAGAACTAAACCCAAGATAGCTTTTATAAAACTAGAGTAGCCACTATTAAAAATAATAACGCCTAAAAAAGAAATGCAAATAAGAGCTAAAATCAATTTAAAGCCATAAATATTTTTTATTGGTGTAGTGATGTTGTTCATTAAAAAAAATCCTTTTAGAGTTATATAAAAATTATTAAATCTATAAATTAATAATACTATATATTTAAAAGCTAGTCAAGAAAAAAGCCATTGGCAGCAGCTGCTATCAATGGCTTTATAAATTTTATCCGATAGAATCAGTCATATCAATTTGCATTAATTGGTGAAGTTCAACTGCGTATTCCACAGGAAGTTCTTTAGTGAAGCTATCAATAAAGCCCATAACAATTATTTGCACAG
>CAZVOQ010000004.1:0-3411 GCA_964628475.1 uncultured Oscillospiraceae bacterium
CTCCAAGATACGTTATGAAAACTATTAAAAATCTTGAAAAAGATGTTAATGATTTAGAAAAAAATCGTGACGAAAGACGTAGCGTTAAAGCAAAACTTGAAGCAGCTACAGATGAAAAAGAAATCAAAAAACTGCAAGCAGAATTTGATAAAATTGATGCTAAAATCGACACATACTTTGATACTACAGTTAAAATATTTGGTGCATTAACTCTTTCAGATAACCTTTCAGAAGCTAGTAAATTAATGGAAGAATGGTATGACGTTAGAGGCAGACAAATTAAACTAAAAAGAAAAATCAAAAGATTAAAAGTTTATATGGCATCAGATGAAAAAGAAGACAAGGCAGCTTTTGAACAAGAGAAAACTGAACTTGCAGCATTAGAAAAAGAGCTTGAAACTTTCACAGCGCCTCTAAAAGCTATTCAAGATAAAATCGATGTAGCAAAAGATAAACTAAAATCAAATAAAAAGTTTGATAGATTAGAATCACGCCGTGATACAGGTATTGATTTAGCTCGTTTAACAAATGAAGAAATGAGAAATTTAAGAACAGATCTTCAAATTATATTCCAAGATCCATATTCATCACTAAACCCACGTATGACAGTTGGCCAAATTATTGGTGAAGCATTAGTAACACATGGAATGTTTAAAGAAGGTTCTGAAGATTTAAATAATTATATCATTGAAATAATGGTTAAATGTGGTCTGCAAGCTTATATGGTTCATAGATACCCTCATGAATTCTCAGGCGGTCAAAGACAACGTATTGGTATTGCTCGTGCATTAGCACTAAATCCAAAATTCGTTGTTTGTGATGAAGCTGTTAGTGCGCTAGACGTTTCTATTCAATCTCAAATCATTAACCTATTAAAAGAATTAAGAGAAGAAAAGAATTTCACATACCTATTTATTTCTCATGATTTAGGTGTTGTTAAATATATTTCTGATAGAATAGGTGTTATGTATCTAGGAAATCTAGTTGAATTATCATCAACAGAAGATTTATTCCAAAATCCATTACATCCGTATACTAATGCTCTTTTAGGTGCTATTCCTACAATTGATATTGATAAGAGAAGCGATTTACAACCTCTTGAAGGAGATATACCTTCACCGGTTAATCCTCCTAAAGGATGTAAATTCCACACTCGTTGCGAAAAATGCATGGATATCTGTAAAGAAAAAGTTCCAGAGTGGAGAGAAATTCGCCAAAAACACTTTGTTGCATGTCACTTATATAATGACCAACCTAGTTTTGATGAAACAGGCGATGAGGATTAATAATGTTCAAAAAATTTAGAAAATTCAACGAAGAACAAAAGCAAAAAGATATAGAGCTAAATGAATTACTACAAGAAAAAACATTTACTCTTGAAAAAAATGATACTCTTGCAATTATTATTGCAGCTTTAACAACTATAGCTCCTATGGCAATATTGTTTTTTGCAGTAGTTATGGGTATCATGTGGTTTTTCTTTGGTGGATAAAAAAATTTGAATAAATTTAAGGCACAGCATACGATATGCTGTGCCTTTTGTTTGTATTATACGATAAATAATAATAAAAATTAAAATATTTATATAAATTCATTATATATTATTATAATAAAATGTATTATAATAATAGGGATAATATATTTTATTATAAATTAATATTGTTGCAATAAATTAAGCCTTAAAAACATTATATTAATATAAGGCAAAAGGAGAAAAAGTTTGAAAAGCTTAGAAATAAATTTTTTAGGAACTAGAGGTTCAATTCCAGTTAATTCTAAAGAATATGAGATTTTTGGTGGAGCAACTGTTTGTGTTCTTATAAAATCTGAAAATAGTAATCTTTTATTAGATGCAGGAAGTGGACTAATTGAAATTGAAGAATACATAAATGTTGATGAAGATACAGTTTTAGACATTTTAATTTCACACACTCATTTAGACCATATTATGGGGATTTTAGTAAGCAGAGTTATGTTTAATCCTAAAATAACTATAAATATTTATGGAGTAACTCGAAATAATCTATCAATAAAAGAACAGATAAATAAAATGATGTGTGCACCAATTTGGCCAGTGGATTCAAATGCTTTTACAGCTAATGTTAATTTCATAGACATAAAAAAAGAAGTACAAATTGGAAAATTCGACATAAAAATTACAGAAGGTAATCACGCAGGCGGCTCTAGTTTATTTAAAATAACATATAATAATAAAACTATAATTTATGCTACAGATTTTGAACTAGATGATAATTCAATGCAAACATTAGTTGATTTTTCAAAAAATGCAGATTTATTAATATGTGATGGACAATATAGTGATGATAATAAAATGGAGAAAATAGGATTTGGGCATTCTTCTTGGCAAGATGTTTTAATTGCTAGTAGGATGGCAAATTGCAAGCAAGTGTGTATATTTCACCATGATCCATATAGCAGTGATGAGTATTTATTAGGTATAGAAAATACTCTTAAAAATAAAAGTAATACCTGCTTTTTAGCAAGAAAAGGAGGGAGGGTGTATTTATGATTAGTTTACAAACAAAGAAATTATTAGAAATATTCATTACCATGTCGAGCGAAAAAGATGGGGATATTCTTTTAGAAACAATGCTAAATGCCGCCCTTGATATAACGAATTGCGATGCAGGAACTTTATATATATTAAACGAAAATAAGCTAGACTTTAAATATATGATTACGAGAAGTTTAAAAATTGAAAAAGGTGGAAGAAATGAAAAAATAACACTTCCCGCTGTTAAATTAGAAAAAAGTAATGTTTGCGCGTATAGTGTTTTAGAGAATAAGGCTATTAATATAGCTGATGTTTATAAAAGTGAGCTTTTTGATTTTTCAGGACCTAAGGAATATGATAAATTAACAAATTATACAACAAAATCTATGATAGTTATACCAATGGAAGATGATAAGGGGAATATTATAGGAGTTTTACAGCTTTTAAACGCTCAAGATAAAGATGGAAAAATCATCAGCTTTAGTAAAGAAAATGAAATGATATTAACAGCTATTGCATCTCAAGCGGCAATTAGGCTAACTAATATGAACTACACAAAAGAGATAGAAATATTAATGGAATCTATCGTTAAAACCTTTGCTGAAGTAATTTATCTTAGAACACCATACAATGTATCGCATACACACAATATGGAAAAATATGCGAGTAAGTTTTTAAATTGGCTTAGTGAAAATCCAAGTTCAATTATCGAATTTTCAAAAGTTGATACAAAAATGTTTTTAATGAGCATTTGGCTCCATGATATTGGCAAATTAATTACTCCACTTGATATTATGGATAAAGCAACAAGGCTAAGCAGTAAGCTTGAAAGAGTGATGACTAGATTAGATTTAATAAAATTAACTGAAAAAATAAACTCTCTAATAAATAAAACA
>CAZVOQ010000004.1:3421-21360 GCA_964628475.1 uncultured Oscillospiraceae bacterium
TAGAAAAAGATATTGAAAACACAAGAGAATTTATAAATAAAGTTAATACAATGTCGTTTTTAAGTGATGAAGTTTTACTTGAGGTAGAAAAATTAAAACAAAAAACATATATTGATGAAAACAATGAAGTTAAATATTGGTTTACTCATGATGAAATAGAAGATTTATCAATAGTAAGAGGAACATTAACTTATAAAGAAAGACAAATAATGCAAACACACGTTGAAATGACGGCACAAATTTTAACAAAAATGAATTTTAAAATTGATTTGCAAAAAATACGTAAAGGGGCAACCAAGCCCCTGGATTTTTTAGATGGAACAGGATATCCAAATAATCTTGTAGCTCATGAAATTGATATGCAAACAAGACTTTTAACGATTATAGACGTTTTTGATGGACTATCTGCTAGTGATAGACCTTATAAAAAGTCAACTCCAATATATAGAGTTTTTGAAATAATGAGTGAAATGGCAAGTGAAGGTAAATTAGATAAAGATTTACTAGAATTATTTAAAAAAAGTGGAGTATGGGAAGAAAATAATAAAGGAGAATAGATTATGAAAAAAATAAATATTAGAATTTCATTGCTCTTAGCATTTGTTATGCTATTTACAACAGCTTGCTCAAGCGATAATACACAAAGCGTTGATAGCGCTTCTGCTAATATTATGCGTCTTGAAAAGTACGAGGGAGAAATAACTATAACTAATGCAGATGGCGAAAATATAGACGCCTTTGAAGGCATGAAATTACAAAGTGGATATGAAATTACAACAACAAAAACATCATTTGCTTACATTAGCCTTGATGATAGTAAAGCAATAAAATTAGATGAATTATCAAGCTCTATAATTGAAAATGATGGTAAGAATTTATTAATTACATTAAATACTGGTGGATTGTTTTTTAATGTTTCTCAGCCTTTATTAGAAGATGAAACGATGGATATTAAAACTTCTAATATGATTACAGGTATAAGAGGAACTTCAGGATATATAACAGCTAATTCATCAACATTAATAACAGGTAAAGTTGGAGTATTGCCATTAGATGAAAATGGCGAAAGAGAAGTTGGGGTTATATTACAAGCAGGGGAGAGTGCAGTTTACGATGAAGTAGCCCAAGTAGTTGAAGTTTTAGAGATAACGGAAAATGACATGCCTGAATTTGTTAAAAAAGCAATAGATGAAGATGATGATTTAAAAGAAGAAATTTTAGAAAATGGCGACTTTGATTTAGATGATATTTTAGATGATTTAGATGATGACGATGACGATGACGACGACAATGATGATTTTGACGATGATAGCGATGATTTAGATGATGATAACTATGATATTGATGATAACGACGATTTAGATGATGATAATGATGACATTGATAATAACGATGATTTAGATGATGAAATAGAACAGCAAGACGAGCAAGAAGACGAGCAAGATGATGAACAAGATGATGAACAAGATGATGAAGGTGATGATGACTAATGAAGTTTAAAAATAAAAACTTTAGAAGGATATTATTTTCTTTAGTAGGAGCAGTAGTTATAGCTACTGCTCTTAGCTTTGAAATATTTAATACAACAGCCAATAGGGTTGCCGATGAAATATATCAAGCCCATAAAACGCCTAATTCACAAATAGTTATTATTGGTATGGATGAAAAAGCTCAGGATACATATGGAGCTATGCCATGGCCAAGAGATATAATGGCAAGTGCTATTGAAATATTAAGTTCTGATTTAGAAAATAAGCCAGCAGTTATCGGAATAGATACATTATATACAAATGAAAGCTCTACTGAAAGTGATAATAAATTAATAGAAGCAATACAAAAAGCAGGAAATGTTGTAACAGCAACTAATATAACATTTGGTACAGAATTGGTAACTCTTGATGATGGCTCTTTTTATATGAGCGATTATTCGGTTTTATTAGTTGAAGAGCCTTTTGAGGGGCTAAATGAAGTGAGTAAATCAGGGCATATTAATGCAATGCTAGACACTGATGGTATATTGCGACATGTTTTAGGTAGTGTGCAATTAAAAGATGGCAGTTTTTATCCATCTTTTAACCAAGTGATATATAATGAGTATTTAAAATATAAAGGAATAGAAGATGTTAATATCCCAAGTACAGACTCAAAAGGGAGATGGTATTTATCTTTTTCATCATATCCTGGCTCATATAGCGATGGCTATTCAATAGTTGATTTAACGCAAGGTAATTTATCACCTGAATTATTTAAGGATAAAATCGTGTTAATTGGCCCTTATGCATTAGGGATGAATGATGAATATTTAACAGCGATAGACCATGCAAGAAAAATGTTTGGTGTAGAATATCAAGCTAATGCCATAGCGGCAATGCTAAGTGGAGATTTAAAAGTTGAAATTTTAACAGAGGCAAGGAATGTTGCGATATTTATTATTTCATTTTTTGTTTTATTTTATTTTTATGAAAAGAAAATTATAAAGCTCACTATTTCATGGATTATATTATGTGCTTTATGGATGATTATTTGCTTAGGGCTTTGGAATATAGGTTATGTTGTTCAAATATTTTATGTGTTATCAGCTTTAGTGATTTGTTATATAATAGCAGTTGCATTTAATTATCTAAAAGCTAGTATAGAAAAAAATGAGATAACAAAAGCATTTAAAAGATATGTTGCACCACAATTAGTTTCAAAATTAATTGAAAATGAATCATTTAACACTCAGTTAGGTGGAAAAACCACAAATATTGCAGTTTTATTTGCTGATATCAGAGGATTTACTCCATTATCTGAAAAGCTATCGCCTAATGAAATTTCTAGTGTATTAAATAGATATTTAAGTATGATGAGCGAATGTGTGTTTAAATATAATGGAACATTAGATAAATTTATGGGAGATTGCGCAATGGCATTTTGGGGAGCACCTTTAGAAGATGATGAAAGTGCACTAAAGGCTGTTAAAGCTAGCCTTGAAATGCTTATAAAAGCAAAAGATTTAGAGCAAGAAATATTTAAAAAATATAATCATAAGATAAGTATTGGCATAGGTATAAATTATGGACCAGCAGTAGTGGGCAACTTTGGCTCAGAAAATAGAATGGACTATACTGCGATTGGCGATACTGTAAATGTTGCTTCAAGATTAGAATCTAATGCATTTAATAATATATTAGTTAGTGGGGCGATGGTTAAAGAATTAGAAAATAAAGTTTTATTTAATAAAATAACAGAAGATATTATTTTAAAAGGGAAAACTCAAAAAGTTGAAATTTATGAAGTTGAAAAAGTTTTGTAGATAAGATAACTTGTAGATATATAGCTTGTATGATATAATTTTATTAAATTATGATTAGATAAGGGGGTAGTATGAAAAATCGCACTTTAATTCAATTTTTTGAATGGTATTTACCTGCTGATGCATCTTTATGGAAAGAAGTAGAACTTAAAGCAGAAAATTTGCAAAACATTGGGATAACCGATGTTTGGCTTCCTCCTGCATATAAAGGAATGGCAGGAATAAATGATGTTGGATATGGCGTTTATGATATGTACGACCTTGGAGAATTTAACCAAAAAGGCTCAATAAAAACTAAGTATGGCTCAAAAGATGAGTATATTAATGCAATAAAAGCAATGAAAGAAAATGGACTTAATGTTATTGCAGATATTGTTTTTAATCATCGACTAGGCGCAGATGAAACTGAAGATATTAAAGCGAAAATTTTTAATATTAATAATAGAGGTGAATATTTAGGCGAAAAAGAAATAACGGCTTACACAAAGTTTAACTTTGATAATAGAAAAAATAAATATTCAAGTTTTAAATGGAATCATACGCATTTTGATGGCTGTGATTGGGATGCAAAAACAGGAAAACAAGCATTGTATTTATTTGATAATAAATCATGGGATGATCAAGTTGATATTGAAAAAGGTAATTATGATTATCTAATGGGTGTTGATTTAGATTTAAATAATAAAGAAGTTTTTGATGAAATTTTAAACTGGGGGAAATGGTATTTAAATTTAACAGGAGTTGATGGATTTCGCATAGATGCAGTTAAACATATTAATTTTCCAAAACTAATGGAGTGGTTTTTAGAGATTAAAAAATTTGCAAAAAAAGATTTATTTGTTGTGGGTGAATATTGGAATTCAAATCTATCAGCACTCATTTATTATTTAGATAAAACAGCGAATACTATGAAATTATTTGATGTACCATTGCACTATAATTTTTATAAGGCGTCAAGAAGCGATGGTAAATTTGATATGAGTAAAATTTTCGAGGGCACATTAGTTAACGAGCGTTCAAAAAGGGCAGTTACTATTGTTGATAATCACGACACTCAGCCGGGACAAGCATTAGAAAGCTGGGTTAATGAATGGTTTAAACTGCATGCATACTCACTGATACTATTAAGGGAAGAAGGGACTCCTTGTGTGTTTTATGGCGATTTATACGGCATCCCTTATAGTAAAATCGCACCAATAGGAGAAAAATTAGAAACCTTAATAAAAATAAGACAAGATTTAGCCTATGGAGAACAGATAGATTATCTTGATAATGATATGATTATAGGTTTCACTAGGCTGGGCGATAATAAATATGAAAATTCTGGATTGGCAGTTATTCTAACAGATGGAGATGCTGGATTCAAAAGAATGTGTGTAGGTGAAAAATTTATAGGCAGAGTTATGGTTGATATTTTAGCTAATTATAATAAAGAAATAACCATTGGCGAAGATGGCTGTGCAGATTTTTTTGTTAATGGTGGTAGCGTTAGCGTTTATGTGGATAAAGAATATTTAAAATAAATAATCTGGCACTTCATCATAAAATGAAGTGCCAGATTATTATTATTAGAAAGTATGCTAATAGTAGTTACAATATAAACATTAAAAATAGAAATAGCACTGTTAGTTTAAAATTTCTCTTTAAAACTAAATACACTGAGCCAAATCCAATTCCATACACAAATGCTAATAACCCAACTAGAACGTTATTTTGCGTAAATATGTGTGCTAACCCCCATGTAATTGCCACTATAATACCACTGTATGGAAGATTAGGTTTTTTAAAGTAGGTTTCGCATGATTTTTGAAATAATACTATTAAAGTTGCAACAATAATAATTTCAAAAAAGTAATATATATGCTGTGCTATAAAACCAATAAAGCCAGAATTTTGATACTCAACTAAAAGCTTAAAATTTCCCCAGCTTAAATAGTTTAAAAATATTGCTATAATTACAAAAAAAGTAGGAATAAAATAATTTATTTTTGGAATTTTCTCATCTGATTTCAAAAAATTTAAATTTAATTTATTGCTACTTAATTTATTAGCTACAATAAATAAAAGCCCCCATAAAATAGCAGGGATAATTTTAGATAATACTTGAAGTGAGTAATGCCAATCAATAAAAGTTCCACCGAAAATAAATCCAAGTGACAAGTTTGTAATATTGTCAATTAAAACAAATATAACAAACAATATTATTCCAAAAAACAAATAGTATGTACCTTTTATATTTTTAATCTCACTCATATTATCTCCTATTACATAAAAAATCAATATCACTATTATATATAAATAAAAATATTAATGCAATATGATATTTAAATTGCAAATATGATTGTGAAAAAAAGGATAGTATGACACTATCCTTTTTTGAAATTTATTTTTTTGATTTTTGCCTCAACAACTTTACAAAATCCTAAAACTGAATAAAGGATAATTAAAGGATGAACAGTTGATAGGTACATAATATAAGTTCCTATATTAAATGAAGAAACTTCCACAAATGCTATCATAAAGCATCGTAAAATTGCCATTAATAAAACACCTAATAATATAATGTTTAGCATACTATTTCTATTGAAAATTTTGTATTTTAAATCATATTTGCATTTAAAAACTTGCCAAGACAAGCTTATTACAAGCATTATGATAATAACAAACTTATAAAAATAATTCATTATTTCCATAAATTTATGGGTTAAATTTCTCATAGGATCAAGGTATGGTATAGTTGTATTGGCTTGCAATATAGTTGCCCCTTCTTGATGTATGAAATCTTCAACTTCTTTTATTTCTTCTGGAAGTCCAACGGCAGCGCTAGATAATGGGTTTGTTTGCTCAAATAAAATAGTTGTTTTTAAGCCATTAAAGCCTTCTAATATAACAGGGATAACATAATCAAGTTTAATTGGTGGAGTAAGCCCTGAATGAATAGAATTAGCAGATAATCGCCCTTCGTCAACAGCTAAAATTACTTCTTCATAAACTCTTTCATAATACTCTTTTGACGTTGCAGTGGTTTCATAATATCCAGCTTCTCCAGCAGCTTTTCTAAATGCCCAATAAAATGAGCCTGATGTAAATCCATCAATTTCATAATTATAATATCCGTTTTTGAATTTTTCATCTTCAATTATATCTTCAAGCTCTTGAAAACTAGGAACTTCCTCATATAATTTAAATCTAACATCATTTGGAACAGCTATTAAAGGATGCCATTCTTCATGCTCAATACTAGCAAAAGAACCATATGCTTTTTCAAATTCACTACTTGTAAAATCACTAACAATAAATCTATCGTAATGTAAATAATTTTGATATGAATATAAAAGAATGATTGCTAAAGAAATACCCATAGGAAGAATATTAATGATTAAGTTTTTAACAACGTAAGGTTGCTTTTGTTGAAAACTTACATATGCAATAATCATTAAAGCAGCTATATAAAATGGCATTATCCAAATTCCATCTTCACGAGAAAGATAAATTGCACCATAGCTAAAACCGATTAATAAAAGATAAAAAAGCTTTTGTTTTATAGGCTTTTTATATCTTAAGCCTATGCCGATAACTCCAGCGAAAAATATTAAGCATAAACTTGGAAAAATTGCATCTCTATAAATTCTAGTTGCATAGTTTGCCCACATTGCAGGGTTATATAATAGAGCAGCATATAATAAGGCTTTTAAAATATTAGATTTTAAAACATTGTTAGTAGCCATTATTATTGTAAGACAGCTAAAGGAATATAAAATAATATTACCAACTAAGTATGGAATATTTAATATGTGTAAAAAAGCAAGCCATATTGAGAAAAAGTTATGCTTTGATAGCGTTAAAAAATTGTATTCGCCAAACCAATCACCATTGACTATATTAACAGCAGAAGTGAACATAAAATGATCATCTAAAGGGGCTAAAGGAGGCGTTATAGTTACAAACTGTGTTGAGGCTAAAAATAATCTAAAAGCAGTTATTGCAATTATTATTATATATAGCCAAGTTTTATTTATATCAAATTTCTTCATAAATTATATTTAAAATCTTTCTTTTAATTATTTCGGTATTGAATAGCTTCTAGGATATGAAAATTATCAATTAATTCGCTATTTTCTAAATCTGCAATTGTTCTTGCAACTTTTAATATTTTATCATAACTTCTTCCAGAGAGCGACAGAGTTTCAAAAGCTTTTTTTAAAACTTCTTTTGCAGAATCAGTTGTTTTGCAAAATTCTTGCATATGCTTTGGTGGTATATCACTGTTAGTTAAAATATTTGTGTTAGTAAATCTTGTTTTTTGTAAGTTTCTAGCAGTTAAAACTCTTTTTAAAACCTCGCTTGAAGGTTCAACGCCAGAACTATCTGAGGCTAAATCTTCATATTGAGTGCTTTCAAGAGTTATATGAATATCAATTCTATCAAGTAAAGGTCCGCTTACTTTTCCCTGATATGCTTCTCGTTTTGATAAGGAGCAGATGCAAGGCTTTGTTTCATGTCCGTAATATCCACAAGGACAAGGATTCATTGCAGCTACGAGCATTATTCTACTAGGAAATGTTTGAGAATAGTTTACCCTTGATATACTAACTTTTTTATCTTCTAAAGGAGCCCTTAAAGCCTCAAGGCTATCTCTTCTAAATTCAGGAAATTCATCTAAAAATAAAACGCCGTTGTTTGCAAGAGAAATCTCTCCAGGCGAAGCGTTTCTACCACCTCCAGTTAAAGCAACAGCAGAAACGGTATGATGCGGGTTTCTAAAAGGGCGGTTTGAAATAAGTCCGCCATTTTTTTCGATTAGCCCACTTATAGAATAAATTTTAGTAGTTTCAATGGCTTCATCTTTGTTCATAGGTGGCATTATGGATGGAAGTCGTTTAGCTAGCATACTTTTACCTGAACCAGGAGGGCCACTCATTAAAATATTATGTCCGCCAGCAGCGGCAATTTCAAGGGCACGCTTTGCCTCAAATTGGCCTTTAACATCCTTAAAATCTAAAAATTCAGTATATTCACTTTGGGTTTCTTTGTATATATGTGGTGCTAAATCAATTTCTGATTTTAAAAATGAAATTAATTGATTTATATCAGTTATCCCATAAACAGAAATACCATCAACAACACTAGCCTCATTAGCGTTTTCTAAGGGAAGAAAAATAGCAGAAAATCCAGCTTCTTTTGCAGCAATTGCCATAGAAAGAGCCCCTTTAACACTACGAACTTCGCCATTTAATGATAATTCGCCAACAAATGCATAATCTTCTTTTATTTTAGGAATTTGTTTATTTGCTGATAGGATACTAAGTAAAACAGGCAAATCATAACTAGCCCCCACTTTTTTAATATCGGCAGGAGCAAGATTTACAGTTATTCTTGAGGTTGGATAGGTGTAGCCATTGTTTTTTATAGCACTTCTAACTCTTTCTTTTGCCTCTTTAACGGCAGAATCAGGCAAGCCGACAATATCAAAGCTAGGCAAGCCACCAGATATATGAACTTCTGAGAAAATTTTATATCCAGCGATTCCAACAACTCCAAAAGTGTAAACAGTACTTAGCATAATTTTATTCCTTAAATATATGAATTTATATAATAACTAATATATATAATAATATCATATATTAATTAATTTTCAAGTATATGAGTGGTTTTTCTTGCGATATATTAAAAAATATGGTATGCTAAATTGGTGAACTATTAAATAAATAATTTTAAATGTGGAGGTCATGCGAATGTATACAAACGAATATCAAAGATGGCTAGAAAATGTTAAGGAAAACGATTTATTAAACGAATTAGAAACGATTAAAGGAAACGATGAAGAAATTAAAGATAGATTTTTATTAAATCTTTCTTTTGGAACAGCAGGGCTTCGTGGAGTGCTAGGAGCGGGTACAAACAGAATGAATGAGTACACAGTGGCAAAAGCAACTCAAGGACTTGCAAATTTTTTAAATAAAGAAAATAAAAACCCAACTGTTGCTATTGCTTATGATTCAAGAATAAAAAGCGATGTGTTTTCAAAAATTGCAGCGGAAGTTTTAGCAGCAAATGGAGTGAAAGTATATATATATAAAGAACTTCGACCTGTTCCAATGCTTTCTTTTGCAACAAGAGAATATAAATGCACAGCAGGTATAATGGTTACAGCAAGTCATAACCCAGCAAAATATAATGGATATAAAGTTTATGGCGATGATGGCTGCCAAATGACAGAAACAAATGCTAATGCTGTACTTAGTCAAATAAATAATCTTGATATATTTAATGATATTAAAAGAATGGATTTTGATAAAGCTGTTAGTGAAAATTTAATTGAATATATCTCAAATGAAGTTGAAGATAAATACTATAATTGGTGCTTATCACAAATGCTAAATAAAGACATTTTCACAAAAACAAATTTAAAAATGGTTTATACACCACTTAATGGCGCTGGAAATATTCCAGTTAGAAAAGTTTTAAATATGGCTGGACAAAAGGATATTATAATAGTTAAAGAGCAAGAACATCCAGATGGCAATTTCCCAACTTGTTCTTATCCAAATCCTGAAATAAAAGCGGCTATGCAATTAGGCCTTGATTTAACTAAAAAAGAAAATGCAGATATATTAATCGCAACAGATCCTGATGCAGATAGAGTGGGAATTGCTTTAAAAGATGGTGATAAATACACTATGCTATCTGGAAATCAAGTGGGTATATTATTAATTGATTATATAGCTAAAATCAGAAATGAAAATAAAACAATGCCAAAAAATCCAATTATGGTAAAATCAATCGTGACATCTTCTTTAGCTGATGAAGTGGCAAAAAGCCATGGAATAGAAACTATTAATGTTTTAACTGGGTTTAAATATATAGGCGAAACTATTTTAAATTTAGAAGAAAAAGGCGAAGAAGACAGATTTGTTTTAGGCTTTGAAGAAAGCTATGGCTATCTAGTTGGAACAGCAGTTAGAGATAAAGATGCTGTTGTAGCTTCATTATTAATAGCTGAAATGGCAGCATATTATGTTTATAAAAATACTTCTTTAATCGAAGTATTAAATGGAATTTATAAAAAGTTTGGATATTATTTAAATACAGTTGATGCTTATGAGTTTGAAGGATTAGCAGGCATGGATAAAATGAAGGATATTATGGCATCTTTAAGAAATTCGCCTTTAAAAACAATAGGTGGATATGAAATAGTTGCTTTTGAAGATTATAAAGAATTAACAAAAACTAATTTATTAGCAAATACAGTTGAAAAAATTAATCTTCCATCTTCAAATATTCTAACTTATTACACAAAAGAGGGAAATCAAATTATCATACGCCCATCTGGAACAGAGCCTAAAATTAAGGTGTATTTCTCATTAAAAGGCGAAAATGAAGAGATGGCAAATTCTGTTAAGGAAAAAATTGATATAGACATCGCTAAGATTTTAAAGTAAAATTCACAATTAAATGTGATAAACCTCTTGATTTATATAACATTTTATGATAAAATGATACGGTAATAAAATAGATAAGGGACGGAAACTCTTGTCGGAAGGAGATTATAATGAGAGAAGGCATACACCCAAATTATGTAGAATCAACAATTAAATGTGCATGTGGTAATGAAATTAACACTCGCTCTACAAAAGAAAAAATCAGCATAGACGTTTGTTCAAAATGTCACCCATTCTTCACAGGTAAACAAAAACTTGTTGATGCAGGTGGACGTGTTGATAGATTCAAAAAGAGATTCAACATCCAAGACTAATTTTAAGAAAAAACTATGGCCGGTTTATATACCGGCCTATTTTTTGCATATTTTTATAAATAATTTAAAATATAACAAAAAAGGTAAAAATTATGGTTTATAAAACAATTAAAGATAAATCACTAGCAACTATTTTTGAGAAAAAAAGCGAATTTATTGCAAATATTGCCCATGTTAAAACAGAAAAAGAAGCAAAAGATTTTTTAGAAATAATTCGCAAAAAATATTATGATGCAAATCATAATTGCTTTGCATATATTATTAAAGATGAAAAAATTCAAAGGCAAAGCGATGATGGAGAGCCAGCAAAAACTGCGGGTATGCCTATTTTAGAAGTTATAAGGCATGAAAACTTAGAAGATGTCATAATAATTGTAACTAGGTATTTTGGTGGAACTTTGCTTGGCACTGGTGGTTTAGTTAGAGCTTATACGAATGCGGCAAAGGAAGCTGTTAATGTAGCAGAGATTTTAAATTATAATTTATGCAATGATTTTTATATTGAGATAGATTACGCGCTTTTTGATAGATTAAAAGTTTTATTTGAAAAGCATAATGCTAAAATTTTAGATACTCAGTTTACAAATGCTATAAAAATAGATTTTAGAACCTTAAAAGGGGAAGAACTAGAGCTGCTTAAAGACATCGAAATTTTAACAAAAGGTGCTTTTGCAACTTTTAAAGAAGAAATTTTTGATATTTTTTAAAAAAAATAAAGGTTTTTTAAATACTAATCTAGTATATTATTAATTAAGGGGATAAATTTGATTTACCCTATATGGATATTTGAATAGGATTAAAAAAGGGGGTGTACATTTATGAATAACCCAAGAGAGATAACTATGGCAATCGAAAAGGCAAATTTCTCAAAATATGCTCAGTTATCACAAAATACAAAAGGCAGAAAAGAAAATGAAGTTGAGTGTGATATTAGAACTTCATATCAAAGAGATAGGGATAAAATAATTCATTGTAATAGCTTTAGAAGATTAAAGCAAAAAACACAGGTTTTTATTTCTCCAATGGGTGATCATTATAGAACGAGATTAACTCATACTTTAGAAGTTACTCAAATTGCAAGAACTATTGCAAGGGCATTAAGATTAAATGAAGATTTAGCTGAAGCAATAGGACTTGGGCATGATTTAGGGCATACGCCTTTTGGGCATGCAGGTGAAAGAGTGTTAGCTAAATTAAATCCAACAGGATTTCGACATAATATCCAAAGCGGTAGAGTTGTTGAAGTTTTAGAAAGAAATTTAAAAGGATTAAATCTAACATTTGAAGTTATTGATGGAATAAAAACTCACACAGGTGCAATAAATCCAATAACTTTAGAAGGAATGATAGTTAAAACTGCCGATAGAATAGCTTATATTAATCATGATATAGAAGATGCAATAACAGCAGGAATTTTAAAAGAAAGCGATTTGCCAAAAGATTGTGTTGATATTTTAGGAAAATCTAAGAGTGAGCGAATAACAACTTTAGTAACCTCGATGATTAAAAATAGTGAAGATACTATAAAAATGGATAAAGAAGTAAATGACACTTTTTTAAAGCTAAGGCAATTTATGTTTGATAGAGTTTATATAGAATCAGCAGCTAAAAAAGAAGAAGTTAAAGTTGATAAATTAATTACGGATTTATACATATATTTTAAAAATAATATAGATAAACTCCCGACAATGTATAAAAAAATAATTGAAATAGATTGCGTGGATACAGCCGTTACAGATTATATTCAAAGCATGAGTGATGATATAGCCTCAAATATATTCCACGATATATTTATTCCAAAATCTTGGAGTATTAAATAAAGATTAAAAATAAAAAATTAGAAAGGGAGTGGTGGAAAAATGGCGATACCAGCGCATTATATTCAAGAATTAGTTGCAAGGAATGATATTTATGATGTTATTTCAACTAAGGTTGTTTTAAAAAGAAATGGTAGAATATATAAAGGTCTTTGCCCATTTCACTCAGAGAGAACTCCCTCATTCTGCGTTTACCCAGAAACACAAAGCTATTATTGTTTTGGCTGTGGTGCTGGTGGTGATGCAATTAATTTTACTAAGGAAACGGAAGGGTTATCATATATTGAAGCCATAAAACTTCTAGCGTCAAGAAGTGGTATGACATTGCCTGATGAAGATGATAATACTTCAAAAATAAAATCAAGAATCTATGAAATGAATAAAATAGCAGCTAAGTTTTTCTATCAAAACTTAAATTCTGATGATGGACTAAAGGCGAGAAGCTATTTAAGAAAAAGAGCCTTGAGCGATAAAACCATAGTTAGTTTTGGTTTGGGGTATAGTAAAGATAATTGGAGTAGTTTAATTGATTTATTAAAATCAAAAGGATTTAAAGAGGAAGAAATAGTCAATGCTTATCTAGGTTTAAGATCATCAAAAGGAAATATATACGACGCTTTTCGTGGTAGAGTTATGTTTCCAATTATTGATTTAAGAGGAAATGTTATCGCATTTGGTGGCAGGATTTTAGATGAAGGTGGGCCAAAATACTTAAATAGTGGAGATACGCCAGTTTTTAAAAAAAGTAATAACTTATTTGCTTTAAATATTGCTAGAAAATCAAAAAGAGAAGGCATAATTTTAGCAGAAGGATATATGGACGTTATCGCACTACATCAAGCTGGATTTGATAATGCAGTTGCAACTCTTGGAACAGCACTCACTATTCAGCAAGCAAGATTAGTTGCCACTTATACAAAAAAGGTTATAATTGCTTATGATTCAGATGAGGCAGGGCAAAAGGCAACTAAAAAAGCGATAGATATTTTTGCAAGAGAAGAAGTTGAAGTTCAAGTTTTAGAAATTCAAGGGGCAAAAGATCCGGATGAATATATAAAAAACTTTGGTGTTCAAAGTTTTGAGGCATTAATTGAAGGCGCAAATAACGCTTTGGATTTTGAATTAATAAAATTAAAAAATAAATATGATATTAAAAAAGCAGATGAATTAGTGAAATATCTAACAGAAGCAACTAAGATTTTAGCAAAACTTAAAAATCCAATAGAACAAGATGTTTATGCTACTAGATTAAGTAGGCAAACAGGGACAGATAAAGATTCGATAAAAAAGCAAATCGAACATAATAAAACACAGTATTATAAAAAAGATAAGTATGAAAAAAGCCAGAAAATATTAAAAGAAGGAAACGCGGCTAATATTAAAGTTGATTTAAAGCAAAAAGGCAACACTTTACCTAAGGTGTTTGCTCAAATGCAAATAATATATAGCTTATTATACAATAATTCTTTTTTAGAATTTGTAAAAGAAAAGGTTTCTGTGAATAATTTTACAGATAGCGATTTAAGAGAAATGTTTTCAGCTCTTAAAATTTTAATAGAAAACAATAAGCATGTGGAATTTATTGATTTATATCATAATCTATCAGAAAATTCCAAAAACGTATTATCACAAATAATGGCGAAAAATCAGGATATAATAGTAACGAAAAATGATTTAGAGCATTATATAAACAGCCTATTAACAACAAAACTTATAGCTAGTGAACTTCAAGAGAAAACTCCAGAAGAATTAGCATTAAGGCTTAAAGAATTAAAAGAGAAAAAGAAGTAACAGGAGAATATTTATGAGCGTTAAAGAAAAAGAAAAAGAAAAGAAAATTACAACTGTTCAAGAATTACTTGAAATAGGGAGAAAAAACGGTAAAATCACAACTAAAGAAATTGGTAATTTTTTTGAAGATGTTACTGATGATATAGATCAAGTTGATAAAATCTATGAAATGATTGAAGCTGCTAATATTGAAATTATCGACGTTGGCGAAGAAGAAGAAGAAGTGTTAACAGATAAAAATGTTGAGAAATTTGAAAAAGTTCTTTCAGCAGAAGGCGTTAGCATAGACGATCCTGTTAAAGTGTATTTAAAGGAAATAGGATCTTTCCCTTTATTATCATTAGAAGATGAAGTGGATTTAGCCGAAAAAATATTAGAGGGCAATGAAAGAGCAAAGAAAAAGCTAGCAGAGGCTAATCTTCGTTTGGTTGTTTCTATTGCTAAAAGATATGTTGGACGTGGGATGTTATTTTTAGATTTAATTCAAGAAGGTAATCTAGGTCTTATTAAAGCTGTTGAAAAATTCGACCACACTAAAGGCTTTAAATTCTCAACTTATGCTACATGGTGGATTAGACAAGCTATAACAAGAGCTATTGCCGATCAAGCTAGAACAATTCGTATTCCAGTTCACATGGTTGAAACGATTAACAAAGTTAAAAAAGTGCAAAGTCAACTACTTCATAAAAACGGACAAGAAGCATCAGTTGAAGATTTATCATTAGAATTAGGTATGCCACAAGATAAAGTTAGAGAAATATTAAAAGTTGCTCAAGAGCCAATCAGCCTTGAGAGCCCAATTGGTGAGGAAGAAGATAGCAGCTTAGGCGATTTTATTCCAGATTATGATGCACCTATTCCAGAAGAAGCGGCAACACACACTTTATTAAGAGAACAATTAAGCGAAGTTTTATCTACGCTTACTCCAAGAGAAGCAAAAGTTTTAGCACTGCGTTTTGGTATTGAAGGCGGAAGAAGTAGAACTCTTGAAGAAGTTGGTAAAGAATTTAATGTTACTCGTGAAAGAATTAGACAAATTGAAGCAAAAGCTTTAAGAAAACTAAGACATCCTAGTAGAAATAAAAAATTAAAAGACTTCTTAAACTAATATAACTTTACAAAAATAGCAAGGTTATAAAATGTTAAGCTACATGAAAAGGAGATTTCGTTATTATGTATATAACCCAAGAAACGGATTATGCAGCAAGAATTGTTTACTCTTTAGCAGCTGCTGAAAAAAGAAAAGACGCAAAGACAATAAGTGAAGAAACTGGCGTAACTCTTAGATTTTCTCTTAAAATACTCCATAAATTAGTGCTTAGTGGGATAGTGAAATCCTATAAAGGCACTAAGGGTGGGTATGAGCTTGCAAAAGATATAAAAGATATTAGTCTTTTAGATATTATGACAACAACGCAAGGGGAATCAAAAATCTTTAAATGTGAAGATGGCTCATATAATTGTTCAAGTAACAGACCAGGGATTTGCCGTTTACAAAAAGAATTTGCGAATATAAGCAGGGAAACTAATAATAGATTAAAAGAATTAACGTTTGATAAATTGTTGTAATGACTGCTTTTAATATTATGTTATTATTATACATAAGGGGAAAATTATGTTTGAAAAAGAGATTAAAGGCTTAAAAACAAAATGCAAAAATCATATGTTTTTTCAAATATTAATGATCTTACTATCACTAAGTTTAGGAGTTTTTAAAAGCGAATTTATTATGTATGCTTTGCTTATAATATTTATTTTAGAAATTTTGCATTTCGAGTTTTATGTTTTAAGATGTCCAAAATGCAAAAAAATGCTAAGAAATCCTTTAAAGCCTAGAATACTTCATCTTCCAGAAAAATGTAAGCACTGTGATTTGAAAATTTATTAGTGGTGTTATGCAATAAAAATGTTTGCAGATATTTGTACATAAAAAAATAAAAGCCGATTTTCAAAATGAAAATCGGCTTTTAGCATATAAAAATAAAGCTTAATATTTAATTATTGATATTAAATTTTATAGAAAAAATATAAAATAAAAAATGTATAAATACACAATAAAAAAATTAGTCAAGAACTTTTTTTGCATATAAAAAATATACCATTGACATATTGCATTATGTTTGATATAATTATAAACTGTACCATAATGGATTATTAGGCTTATTTTGGGATTTTAGCAAGAAAATTCGTTAAAATCAGTCAAAATTTAACAAAGTTTTCAGCAAAACTTTGGCTTAAATGACAAAAAATGATAATTGTGATGATGATTTTTCTTTACAAGAAATAAAAATAACAGTAATTTTGTGTTGTTTTTTGAATTGATAAAGGGAATATAAGGGTAAAAAAGTAGACAAAGTGTCCCTTGTAAATGGAAAGTTTTTAAATGTTATACAGTAATTCTGTGTATAATTTTTAATAATTTTTCAGTTATCTTACAGTATTATTTCATAGTAGTAATATAAAAAAGGAGATGAGATTAAATGGCAAATATTAAACCTACCATGCTTGGGCTTACCGAAAGAATGAACTTTGCGAAAATCAACGAAGTTTTAGAAATGCCAAACTTAATTGAAGTGCAAAAATCATCATTCCAATGGTTTTTAGATGAGGGGATTAAAGAAGTTTTTAGAGATATCGGCGCTGTTGAAGACCACACAGGTACTCTAGCTTTAGAATTTGTGGATTATCGTTTTGAAGATAAAACAAAATACACAGTAAAAGAATGTAAAGAAAGAGATGTAACATACGCTGCACCTTTAAAAGTTACTATTCGTTTACTAAATAAAGAAACAGGCGAAATCAAAGAACAAGAAAAATTTATGGGTGATTTCCCTAAAATGACAGAAAGCGGTACTTTTATTATTAATGGTGCTGAAAGAGTTATAGTTTCTCAGTTAATTCGTTCACCAGGTTCTTATTTTAAATTAGACCATGATAAAACAGGTAAAAGACTGTATTCAGGTACAGTTATCCCAAACCGTGGTGCTTGGCTTGAATATGAAACAGACATTAATGATATCTTCTATGTAAGAATTGATAAAAATAGAAAACTTCCTATCACAACTCTTTTAAGAGTTTTAGGTTTATCAAGTAATGAAGCTATTAGAGAAATGTTTGGCGATGATGAAATCATCGAAGCTACATTATTAAAAGATACAACTACTAACCAAGAAGAAGGTTTACTAGAAACATATAGAAAACTTCGTCCAGGTGAGCCACCAACTGTTGAAAACAGCCAAACTCATATCAATAACTTATTCTTTGATGCAAGAAGATATGA
>CAZVOQ010000005.1:0-3424 GCA_964628475.1 uncultured Oscillospiraceae bacterium
TTCTGTAGTTAACAGATTTCATTCCGCCAATCCATCCTGAGTGATGGTAGTGGAACTTGTTATCTAGTTTTGATCCTGTTAAAACTGCTTTATCACAGTTAATAATAACAACGTGGTCACCACAGTCTACGTTTGGTGTATATGTTACTTTGCCTTTGCCTCTTAATAAGTCAGCAGCTCTTGCAGCTACGCGACCTAGAGGTTTGCCAGCAGCATCTAATACATACCATTTACGTTCAACTTTTAGTGGATTTTGTAAAAAAGTACTCATAGTATCCTCCATAATTTTTTTCCTATTATATTTTTAATCTTTTAACAAAATTAAAAACCCTTTCGGGTGTAGTATTAGTATATAGACTTTAGCACTAAAAGTCAATACTTTTTGCAAAGTTTTTTCACCTATTCTTATTTTACTCTCTTTTTCATATATTTTTCTCTTTTTTTCTCTTGTTTTCTCTTTTGGCAATTTCATTTTTTGTTTAATATTTCACCGTATTTTTGCTTGTAATCTTCTTTAAAATAATTTATACTATACATTAAAAGAAAAATAAAGGAAAATAAAAATTATGGCAAATTACTTTCAGCGTCTTTGCGGGCTAGTTCGCAAAGCAATAGTGGGATACGATATGATTCAAGACGGCGATGTTGTTGCAGTTGGCGTTTCAGGGGGTAAAGATAGCGTGCTTTTAACTCTAGCTCTTGAAAATGTTAGACGATATATCGGAATAGATTTTAAACTTATAGCTATCACTATTGATCCTAGATTTCAAGGAACAGACACCGATTTTTCAATTCTAGAAAAATTGTTTAGCGATAATGGAATTGAATATCATATTAAAAGAACAGATATTGGCCCTATCATATTTGATGAGCGAAAAGAAGCCAGCCCCTGTTCCCTTTGTGCAAGAATGCGCAGAGGTGCAATGCACGATTTTATAAAAGAGCTTGGTGCTAATAAATTAGCACTCGGACATCATTTAGATGATGCCATCGAAACATTCTATATGAATTTATGGAACGAGGGTAGAATTGGCACATTTGCGCCTGTTACATACCTTTCAATTAAAGATATAACAATGATACGTCCTTTAGTTTTAGCTATTGAGAGCGATGTTACAAAAGCATTAAATGAAATAAAAGCACCTTTAGTTAAATCAATATGTAAAGTTGATGGAATTACAAATAGGCAAACAATGAAAGAGTTTGTAAATGAAAAAGTTAAAACTGATCCACACTTTAGAAAAAAATCTTTAACAGCTTTTCAAAACAAAAACCTTGATGGTTGGGGATTAAAAAACAAAATATAGTAATAACGGAGGAAGTATGCAACTAATTGAAAAACATAGTTGGTGTGAAATAAATATTGATGCTATTATTCACAATTATAATAAAATAATACAACACTCAAACCTACCTATGTATGCAACTGTTAAAGCAGATGCATATGGACATGGCGCAAAATTCATCTCAAAAGTATATCAAGATTTAGATATTTTAGGTCTTAGTGTTTCTTCTTTTTCAGAAGCTATTGAGCTAAGAAAATCAGGAATAACTAAGCCGATAATAATATTAGGCTACACCCCGCCATATCTTGCACAAGAATTATTCTCTAATAATATAACCCAAACCATTTTCAGCTTAGATTATGCAAAAGAATTAAATAATCACGCTTTATTCCCTATTGATTGCCATATAAAAATTGATACTGGCATGGGAAGAATAGGCTTTGATATAGTTAATGATATGCAAAATTCTTTAAATGAAATTTATCAGATTTCTAATTTAGAAAATATTAAATGCACTGGTTTATATACTCATCTTGCATCTGCTGATATGGGCGAGGAGTTTTATAAAAAATACACTTTAAATCAAATTGAACTATTTAATGTAGTTAAACACAATTTAAAAATCAAAGGATTTAATATAAAATTTTTCCATGGGCAAAATTCTGGTGGAATTGCTAGTAAATTAAATGGTGAATTTAATTTAACGCGCCCTGGCGCTATATTATATGGCTATCCTCCTTCTTCTGAAGTTTTAATGGATGGGCTTATCCCTGCTTTTGAATTAAAATCAATAGTAACTCATATTAAAAGAGTAAAGCCTGGGCAATTTATCGGATACGGCTTAACTTATCAAGCAAAAAAAGATACTAATATTGCAACTGTGTGTTTTGGTTTTGCAGATGGTTTACCAAAAACTTTATCTAATCAAAATTACCTCGTTAATATAAATGGAAAAAATTATCCTGTTGTAGGCAAAATTTGTATGGATCAATTTATGGTTGATTTAGGTGATGATAAAGAAATTAAAGTTGGTGATGAAGTTTTAGTAATAGGTGGAACTGGTGCTCAAAATTTATTTGATATTGCAATAAATTTAAAAACTTTGCCTAGCAATCTTCTAACTCTTGTTTCTAAAAGAGTTTCAAGAGTTTACAAAAAAAATAATAAAATAATACATATAGAATACGGAATATAATTCTATTTAAATAATCTAAAACGAAAATTCAATTATGAATTTTCGTTTTTCTATTTTTAAAGTTTTTTAAATAAACAAAATTTACAGTTCCTATTTTGGATAAATAGGTGTAAAATCTTAAATTGTAAAATTAAAAAATAGAACGGAGGGAGTTTTATGGATTATGGATATGTAAGAGTGTCCAGCAAAACTCAAAATGAAGATAGGCAATTTATTGCTCTTTGTGAATTTGGTATACACAGTAATAAAATATATACCGATTGGCAAAGTGGCAAAGATTTTCATCGACCAGCTTATAAAAAGCTAATAAAAAAACTAAAGAAAGGAGATTTACTCGTTATAGCCAGCATTGATAGGCTTGGACGAAATTACGAGGAAATTATTGAGCAATGGCGCCTTATAACAAAAGATTTAAGGTGTGATATATTAGTTTTAGATATGCCATTACTTGATACACGAAGTAAGGATAAAGATTTAACAGGAATTTTTATATCAGATTTAGTTCTTCAGATATTAAGCTATGTGGCTCAAATTGAAAGAGAAAATATAAAAAAACGACAAGCAGAAGGAATAGCAGCAGCAAAAATTAAGGGCAAACATCTAGGCAGACCTAAAAAAGAAATCCCTAGTGAATTTTTTGAAATTTATAGAATGTGCAAAGAAGAAAGCCTAACCGTTGTAAGAGCTGCAAAATTGCTTAATATTTCAAGAAGCACTTTCATTAAATGGACTAGTGAAATTAGGTAGTTTGAAATGTTTAAGGTAAATTTATTAATATTAAAAGCTTGATTTTAATCTACTAGTTTGATATAATCAATATACAATATATGTTATAAGGTACACCTTTTTATACAATTAAATATTTAACATTCAAACACCCGAAAGAGGTGTTTTTTCTATTTTTTACACCTTTTTATCCCATGATTTAAAGGTGTACCTTTTT
>CAZVOQ010000005.1:3434-13898 GCA_964628475.1 uncultured Oscillospiraceae bacterium
AATTCAATCAAATGCACAAGCTGTGACGGAATACTCAATATCAATAAAAATGATGAAACTGTTGCTTGCGAGTATTGTCATTCTCAATATTCAATATCCGATTTACTCTTAGAAAGCGATGAAATACGAAAAGAAAAAATCAAAGCAAGCACATTTAAAGACATTGAAATTAATAAGCAAAATAACGAAAAAGAAATAACACACAAACAAATTCAACTACTAAGTGAGGAAAGAAATATGAATACGGTTAATAAGTTCAAAAAAAGTTTCTTTGCAAAGTTTATTGTATTCTGTATCGTAATTTCTGTATTATCTATTTATGTAAACTTTAATGACGGACAAATTTTAAAAGGCATTCTATCATTTATTCAAGCTGGATTATATATTGTTTCTTGGATGATGGGTATGCAATTTATAAAAGAAAAGAAACACAGCTATCATCTACTACCTGCTGCTTTAGCACTTTTATTGATTATCCCTTATATGGGCTTACATAATAGCCCTACACACGATTCAATAAAAATAAAATGGGAAGACGATATCGTTCTTTCAAGCATTTTGCCTGAGCCAAGTTCAAGCACTGTGGATATATTAATAAATTCTGATAGTTCATTATATGTATCAATATATAAAATCTCTATATCTGAGTATAATGAATATATCAATGAATGTGTAGAGCAAGGGTTTATCGTTGGCAGTGAAGTCGACACTTCTAGTTATAAAGCTTTTAATGAACAAGGATATGAATTATTTCTTCACTATTCTGAGTATAGCGAAGAAATGAATATTGAATTAAATTCACCAATTCAGCTAAATGAAATATCTTGGCCAAATAGCGATTTATCAAAACTTATTCCAACGCCAAAATCTACTTTTGGAAATATTGCAACTGAAAGCTCAGATAGAATTAGCATTTACATAGGAAACACCTCAATTGATGATTATAATGAATATGTCATTGCCTGCATGGATTTAGGTTTTAATCTTGAATACAGTAAAGATAATAATAGTTTTACTGCTTATAATAAAACTGCTCACACTGTTTCAATAAAGCATGAAAATAATAATATTATGCATATTACATTAGCTAAACCTAGCCAATACGATGTTGATTATTTAAATAAAGCTTTAAATGAAGATAATGAAATCTCTTCTACTTTAGAAGATGAGTCTTCAAGTAAAGATGTAGTAATTGAAGATGAAAGCCAAAAAGCAGATGATGAAATTACTAGTGAGGATGCGCAAGTTACTCTAACTGGCATAAGGCAAGAATTTAAAGATGCTATGGATAGCTATGAATTATTCTTTGATGAGTATATAGAATTTATGAACAAATATTCCGAAAATGAAAACGATATATCTGTTGCACTTGATTATGCAAATTTTTTAGCTCAATTTAGTGAAACGATGCAAGACTTAGAAGAAATAAGCGAAGATGATTTATCTGATGAAGAATTTTTATACTACACAGAAGTTATGTTAAGAATCAATCAAAAACTATTAACTGTTCAATAACAAAAAAGATTGAGAAGCCTTTACGTCTTCTCAATCTTTTTATTATATTATTTTATTTTATCCAACACTCTCAAATTGAGAGTTGTATAATTCTGCATAGAATCCACCTTTTAATAGTAATTCTTCGTGGTTTCCAGTTTCTATAACATCGCCATCTTTCATAACTAATATTAAATCTGAATTTCTAATAGTTGAAAGTCTGTGTGCTATAACAAATGAAGTTCTATTTTGCATTAATTGGTCCATAGCTTTTTGAATTTGCAATTCTGTTCTTGTATCAATAGATGAAGTAGCTTCATCTAAAATCAGCATAGGCTTATCTGCAATCATTGCTCTTGCAATAGTTATTTGCTGTCTTTGTCCTTGTGATAATTCTAATTTATCATTTAAAACAGTGTCGTATCCGTTTTCTAAAGTTTTAACAAAATGATGTAGTCCAACAGCTTTTGTTGCACTTTCTAGCATCTCTTGTGAAACATTTTCAGTAGCATAAACTAAATTTTCACGAAGAGTTCCCTCAAACACCCAAGTGTCTTGAAGTACCATACTAAATTTAGAGTGAACATCTTCCCTTTTAACGTCTTTAATTGAAACTCCATCGATTAATATATCTCCAGAATTCACTTCATAAAAACGCATTAGTAAATTAACCATTGTCGTTTTACCAGCACCAGTTGGACCTACTATTGCAATTTTTTGTCCTTTTTTTGCAACTGCACTAAAATCATTAATGATAATTTTATCTTCATCATATCCAAATCTAACATTTTTAAATTCAACATTACCTTGTGCGCCATCTAAATTCTTTGTTTTATGGCTTTCATCACTCATTGGCGCTTCCTCTAAAAATTCAAATACACGTTCTGCTGCTGCTGTACCTGATTGAAGATTTTGCATTGCTTGAGCAATTTGACCTAAAGGCTGTGTAAATAATCTAATGTAAACCATAAAAGCAACTATTACACCAAAGGTGATGCTTCCATTTAAAGCTAATAATGCACCTACTATACAAACGCATACATAGCCAAAGTTTCCAATAAAAGTCATTGTTGGCATCATTAAACCAGATAAAGCTTGTGCTCTAAATGCACTATGTCTTAAATCTTCGTTAATATCATCAAATATTTTTATAGCTTTTTCTTCGCCATTATATGCTTTAATAACTGTGTGTCCTGCATACATTTCTTCTATGTGTCCATTAATAGCACCTAGATGTTTTTGTTGGTTTTTAAAATATTTTTGTGATGTTTTCATAACTATCATCATAAACACAAACCCAACTATTGTTGATAAAATTGCAGTTGCAGTTAAAGTTATATTAGTTATTCCCATCATAAACACAGAGCCAACTAATAATGTTACTGCTGAGATGAATGTTCCCATTGATTGAGATAGCGTTTGCCCTATTGTATCAACATCGTTTGTAACTCTTGATAAAACATCGCCTTTTGAATTTTTTGAAAAATAACTCATTGGTAGATGATTTATTTTATTTGATATATCCGTACGCAGTTCTTTTGCTGTGGTTTGCATAATAGTTGAAATTATAAGCCCTTGAGATATTGATAATATATAGCTAATACCATAAACAATTGCAAGTCCAATTCCTATTGCATATATAGTATCCATATCCATAGCCACACCAGTCATAGAGCCTTGAATACCTAGCATAATTTCATCTGTTAATTCTGTTAATCTACCAGGACCTGTTAAAGTAAATATAGAGCCACCCATAGCACAAAAAATTGCTATTATCATAAATAGTCTACGCTTTTTAATATATGAAAATAATTTTTTAACAACTGCTTTCATATCTTTTGCTTTTTCGCCACCGCCCATAGCTCCTGGACCTCTTCCGCCGCCTGGGCCTCTATTTGCTCTTTGATTTTTATCATTTGAGCCTATTTCATAATCGTTTTTAGCCATTTTTTAATTCCTCCTCTGATAATTGAGATAGAGCAATTTGCTTGTAAACATCACATTCTTCTAATAATGTTTTATGTGTTCCCATTCCTGCAATTTCACCATCTTCAAGAACAATTATTTTATCTGCATCTTTTATTGTTCCTATCCTTTGCCCAACTATTAGCATAGTTGCATCGCCACATTCTTCATTTAAAGTTTCGCGAAGTTTTCTATCTGTTTTATAATCAAGTGCACTAAATGAGTCATCGAATATAAATATTTCTGGCTCTCTATAAATTGCTCTTGCAATAGAAATTCTTTGTTTTTGTCCACCTGAGAAATTTCGTCCACCTTGCGCAACGTGTGATTCAAATTTATTATCTAAATTAGTTACAAATTCTGAAGCTTGTGCTATATCTACTGATTCTTCTAAGAAATCTTGATTTTTAATAGCATTCTCGCTATCGCCAAAAATTATATTCGATTTTATAGTGCCTGTGAATAAAATTGAACGCTGTGAAACATATCCGATAAGTGAATTTAAAGCATTTTTTGTATAATCTTTAACATTTACGCCGTTAACTAAAATTTCGCCTTCTGTTGCATCATAAAAACGAGGAACTAAATTAATTACTGTGCTTTTACCACAACCAGTTGAGCCAATAAATGCAACTGTTTCACCTTGTTTTGCAGTAAAGCTGATATTTTTTAATACATAATCTTCAGCATCTGGATATTTAAAGCTAACATTTTTAAATTCAATTTCACCTTTTTTATTTTCTTTTCCGTCTGTTTTACTTCCTGATATAACGCTATTTTTAGTATCTACAACTTCATTTATACGTCTTGCAGCAACGCTCGCTCTTGGAAGTAGCATAAATACCATAACTAGCATCATAAACGACATAATTACTTGCATTGCATATGATGAAAATACCACCATATCTGAGAATAACACCATTTTATCCATGCCAACGGCTTCATTAATTAAACTTGCACCAACTAAATAAACACCTAAAACTAATCCATTACTCACCATTTGAATACTAGGCATTAAAAATGACATTGTGCGAGATGTGAATATATTTGTTTTTGTTAAATCATCATTTGCTTTTTCAAATTTTTCACCTTGGTATTCTTCTGCATTATATGCTCTAACAACATTAATTCCATCTAGGCTTTCTTTTGCTACTCTATTAATATTATCAATTAAAGTTTGTATTTTTTTAAATCTTGGAACTGCTAGTGATAAGCAAATTGAAACCACAGCTAGTAAAACTAATAGTGCAACACCTGTAACTATTGTCCATGAATCATTTTTATCTGCAATTTTCATAATAGCCCAAACTGCTGTTATAGGCGCTTTAATAAGCATTTGCATACCCATTACTATAAACATTTGAACTTGAGTTATATCATTTGTTGTTCTAGTAATTAAGCTTGAAGTTGAAAAAGAGTTAACTTCTCTCATTGAAAAGTTCATAACTTTTTTAAACATTTTCGATCTTGTTATAAAAGAAAAGTTTGATGCTATTTTAGCTGAAATAACAGCAACTGTAATTGAAAGCGCTAAGCTTCCTAATGCGCAAAGCATCATGCTAAAGCCAGCTGAATATATATCACTCATTTCGCTTCCTTGCGTTTGCACTAGCATTGTTATTTCCGACATATAGTCTGGTAGTTGTAAATCTAGTGATACCTGCATACAAATTAGCGCTATAGCTACCACCACTAATAGGTAATCCTTTGCAGATAGATTTTTTAATAGTTTAATCATTGTCATCCTCCATTTTATTCGGTCTATTCTCGTGTAATATGCTGTTTATTTTATTTAATCCTTCAAACACTCGTCTTATCTCATCAATTCCCATTTCATCAACAAGTTTTTGAGCCGAAGCAAACATTTTTTCCTCCACAGATTCTACGGCTTCACGCCCTTTATCAGTTAGTTCAATTATTATCGCTCTTGCATCTGTTTTTGAATGTTTTTTTACAATAGTTTTTTTGAGTTCTAATTTTTTTAATAACACTGCTGTTCTAGCAGAGCTTATCTCTAAGGCTTTACTAATATCAATAGAATTCACTTCTTTATCAGCTTTTGATAAAAACACTAACACAGCTACATATCCCATTCTTTGCTTGCT
The DNA here is from genome assembly GCA_964628475.1 of uncultured Oscillospiraceae bacterium. GTDB lineage: Bacteria > Bacillota > Clostridia > Oscillospirales > Ruminococcaceae > RGIG3102. The sequence continues at coordinate 8,999 of CAZVOQ010000005.1, forward strand.
TATTTCTTCAAAGGCTTTTTGTGGTCTGTTTTTATAAAATATATCTAAAGCTGCATAAACTTCTTCTCTTGTTGCCATTTTTCCCTCCTTGAATTTCACTAACTACGTTATTAACTAACCCTGTTAGCTTTATAGCTATGTTTGATATATTAACATAGCTAACGGGGTTAGTCAAGTGTTTTCATAAAGTTTTAACAACTTATTTATTTTTAATTTATATAACAATATTTTAAGCTATATCATTTTAAATATGAATATATTTTCACATCTAGTTAATTGAATTTAGTATATTACTATGATATACTAATATAAAATAATTTGTTTAACACGCAAAATACGAGGATATAAAATGAATAGTCAACTAAAAAAATTAGAAAATATAGCTCACTCTATTGGAAATACTCCTTTGCTTGAGATATCTTTACTTTACAAAAACAAACCTATGAAAATATATGCAAAAGCAGAATCTTATAATCTAACTGGAAGTATTAAAGATAGAGTTGCATTTAATATTTTAAAAACTGCATATGAAGAAAATAAAATTAATTCTAAAAATATTATAGTAGAGGCTACTAGTGGCAATATGGGTATTTCATTTTGTGCACTTGGAACTTTATTAGGACATAAGGTTGTTATACATATGCCTGATTGGATGAGTCAGGAAAGAATAAAATTAATGCATAGCTATAATGCAACTGTTCGCCTTCTTTCTAAAGAAGAAGGCGGCTTTTTAGGTTGCATAAAAGCTTGTGAAAACTTTGAAGATGAAAATGGAGTGTTTTTACCTTCGCAATTTTCTAATAGCGATAACACTCTTGCACACTATAAAACAACTGCACCTGAATCAGATAAACAGCTTTTATCTCTTGGATTAAAGGCTACTGCAGTTGTTGCAGGTGTTGGCACTGGTGGCACAATCATGGGGATGGGAAGTTATTTCAAAGAAAAATATAATGCTAAAGTTTTTCCAATTGAGCCATCTAATTCACCAACTCTTTCAACTGGCTATAAAGTTGGAAAGCATAGAATACAAGGGATTTCAGATGATTTCGTGCCTGCTATTATGAATATGCAAAAGATAGATGAAGTTATCAGCATTGATGATGGCGACTCAATTATTATGGCTCAAAAATTATCTAAATTTTTAGGGCTTGGCGTTGGTATTTCTTCTGGAACTAATTTTTTAGGTGCAGTTAAAGCTTATAATAAGCTCGGCGAAAACTCAGTTATACTAACTGTTTTTGCTGATGATAACAAAAAATACTTATCAACTGATTACAGTAATAAAGAGCCGATTAAAGAAGGATTTTTATCTAGTGATATTGAATTAATTAGTGTTAATTCAATTCCAGCTATAAAATAATTCCACAAGTTATCTTGTGTTTATATAGATATTTTTTATTAAAGGAGTGTGATGTTGTATGAAAACTACATTAAAATCACTAATAATTCTTGAAATGGTGAATGTATTTTAAGCCATTATGAAAAATGGAGGATTTATATGAAAGATATACTAATATCAGATTTTAATAATGAATATTTTAAAAAGGCATTTAAAATTTATTTTGATGAATTAGATATCCCTGTAAAAAATTGGGACAATCTATTTGTACATATGAATGAAGACAAAGATAATTTTGCTTATATAAGATTAAGTGATGAAAATGAAGTTATAGGCTTTATTCAATTTAAATGCATTGAATTATCTAATTGGTTTTTTAAATACCCTTTTGGATTAATAAGAGAATTTTGGATAAGCAGTGAGTATCGTGGATTTAATCATGGCAAAGATTTATTAAATCTTGCAGAAGAATATTTTAAAAATAAAAATATATTTAAAAGCATTTTAACAACAGATACCGCTGCTGGATTCTATGAAAAATTAGGATATATAAAAGAGCCTTATATCTATGCTGAAAATAATGATGATGTATTTATTAAAACAATTAAATAATTTATAATACCCACCTATTGATACTAAACCTTAAAAAAGCTGACACAATGAAGTGTCAGCTTTTTTATTCAGTTCATCTTTTATTGCACATTAATTTACTCAACTTACTTTAATACTAGCCTTATTTATAATTATAAATCTCTCTTTGTAATCATCTTGTTTTCAAACATACATTCATCAATATGATGCAAATAATCCATTATATTCGGATAATCATTTTTTTCATATTGTGCATATCCAACAGCAACACCTGACATATTATTATTATCAAAAGTTTTAAGTTTTTCTTGAATAACACTCAATTTTTCTTCTAATATATCAAATGGAACATTATATAGTATCGCTGAGAATTCATCTCCTCCCACGCGATAACAAACTCCATATTCGCCTAAATATTTTTTTGCTAATTCAGCAAAGCATATTAAATAATTATCCCCTGTTTGATGCCCCATATTATCATTAAAATATTTTAAATTGTTTAAATCAAAGGTGATTATTATTTTTGTTAAATCTTCGCTTTCTTTAAACACTTCTAAATCTCTTTCAAAAGCACGCCTATTAAACAGTGATGTTAATATATCTGTATATGCGATTTTGCTTAAATATTCTGTATGCATACTTTCAGCCCAAATGCTCCTTAATTTTAAAGCACTTGATATAACACAAGCCATTAGATATATTAGCATTCCAGTTTGAAGGCTCACACCTAATGAATTCATATTATCGCCAAAGTAGAAAACAGCTAGTTCTGCTAGAGCAGTAAAGACTAATAATAGTATTTGCAAAAGTATTACTCTTGCATCCTTATTATTTTTTATAAAGGTTTCATATATTATAGAGAATATAAAATATATCAAGGTAATAAGCATAATCAAATGCACAACCCATAATGTATTATAATAATATACTATTCCCATCATATGAAGCACAGTAGTCACAATAAAATTAACAATAAATGCTATGCATAAATAATTTGAAATTGACTTATGCGATGGTGTGTACATACTATCAACATAGAAAATAAAAGGTATAAATAATAGCTGTATCGACCAATAAGGAAGATGCCCTAATATAAAGGTATCACCAATAAAAAATTGAAGTAAATTTGATTCGCTAATAAGCCAAACGGCTATAATGCTCGATAATAGCCCTAGATACAATATTATGTTATTATTTTTAAGCCCTTTTGAAATAAATGCCTGTGTTATTAAAAGGGTAATGCCTATAATTAGGATTATTGATGATATAAGCAATTTCATAGCATTTTCATATATTAGAAATAGCACTGCTTCACTTTCTTCTACTAAATATATATCAATTATGCCAATTGAGGTTTTATCATCACTTGGTATAACTTCTATTTTTATATCATTATATTCTTTGGTATTTTGCAACTCTACAAAATGCCAAACACCGCCATTTGGTGCTGAAAAAATAGTGCTATTATCTTGACCAAATTCATAAATCACCTCAGAATTCACACTTATAGTAAACGTTTGGTGCATACTTTCAAGTATTATAACTGGTTTTTTGTATTCATTTGTTGATATTGTGCTTGCAAGGCTGTAAGGCTCAAAGTTTGTATCTTGTGGGCTAAAACCATCCATATCGATTTGTGCGTTTACTGCATTGCTTTCTAATGTCCACTCATTAAGCTTTGTTATATCTGTTTCATCGTAAGTTAATAGCATATTTTTTTCATTATTCAAAAAATATGAAGCAACACACAACGCAATTAAAACTATAACGCACCCAATAAACAACTTGAATAACTTTCTACTCATATCTCTCACTCTTTCTGCTCTATCAATAATTTGCACTTAACTAAATTTTCATAATTACAAAGCAATCTTTAGGCTTTCCTTTTGCCCAAAAGAAAAATTTAGATTTATGTTATTGCAAATAATATTACTTATAATTACCTTTCATTAATTTTTCGTGATTGCAAAGCAATCTTTGGGCTTTCCTTTTGCCCAAAAGAAAAATTTAGATTTATGTTATTGCAAATAATATAAATCGGTACATTACAATTATACATAAATAAAAGTGTTAATGCAATAAAAAATTAAGCTCTATAAATGCAATGAAAAAGTATTCCCCTTATTTATAGATACTTTTAAACGCATCACATACCTTGTATAAATATAAATAAACGGATAGTAAGCTACTATCCGTTTATTTTTTTTAATATTACAAAGTTTATTTATTAGCTACTAACAAAGCTATTTATCGCAATCTAAATCCTTCAAAATTTTCAAATTTTATAAGGCTACTTACTGATTTCATTTAATCTTTAGGTTTATAATTAATTATTCTCATAGCATTTAAAATTGCAATAATCGCAACTCCCACATCTGCAAAAATAGCTTCTAATAAATTCGACATACCCCCAGCTGATAAAATAAGTACCACGCCTTTAACTATAAAGGAAATAGCTATATTTTGTTTTACTATTTTCATTGTTTTTTTAGATAAGTCATACGCCGTTACAACTTTTGATATTTCATCATTTAGTATAACTATATCTGCTGCTTCAATTGCTGCACCTGAGCCTAATGCGCCCATAGCAATTCCAATATCAGCTCTTGCTAAAACTGGTGCATCATTTATACCATCACCAACATAAACTAATTTTCTTTTCGTATTAACATCTTTAAGTTCTTTTTCAGCAAGTTCAACTTTTTGATTTGGCAATAATTCGTAATGCGTTTTATCTATATCAATTTCACTAGCTATCTTTTGTGCAACTTGTTTTTTATCGCCAGTTAGCATAACTGTTTTTTTAACACCACGAGCTTTTAAATCAATTATAGTTTGTTTTGCATCCTTTTTAATTTCATCTTGCACCACAATATATCCTAGATATTCTTTATCTTTTGCAATATAAACAACACTTCCAACTGTTTCAACTTTTGGAATTTCAACAAGGATATCTTGCATTAATTT
>CAZVOQ010000005.1:13908-18777 GCA_964628475.1 uncultured Oscillospiraceae bacterium
TATATAATGCTAACGCCTTTTCCTGCAATTTCTTTTATATCGCTTATTTCGTTTGTGTTTATTTCATTGCCATATTTTTTAACTATCGCTTTTGCTATAGGATGATTTGAATAGCTTTCAGCATAAGCACTTATTTTTAATAGTTCATTCTCATCAATAGAATTTGAATTTATTTCAGCAACAATAAACTCGCCTTTTGTTAGCGTTCCTGTTTTATCAAAAACGAATACATCTGCTTTTGATAGGCTTTCAATATAGCTACTACCTTTTATTAATATACCATTTTTTGAAGCTCCACCAATTCCTCCAAAAAAGCCTAATGGAATTGATATAACTAATGCACAAGGACACGATACTACTAAAAATGATAATGCTCTATAAATCCAGCTCTGCCACTCCCCATTAAAAAACAATGGTGGAATAATTGCTAATAAAAATGCTGCCACAACAACACAAGGTGTATAATATCTAGCAAATTTAGTTATAAATTTTTCTGATGGTGATTTTTTTGCACTTGCATTTTCAACTAAATCCATTATTTTAACAGCAGTTGATTCCCCATACTCACTCGTTGTTTTAATTTCTAAAACTCCGTTTATATTTATACATCCAGAAATAACATTACTGCCTATTTGTGCCTCTTGTGGAATTGATTCACCTGTTAAAGCTTTAGTATCAATGCTACTAACGCCATTTACTACAACGCCATCAAGTGGAATTTTTTCACCAGCTCGAACAACTAAAATTTCGCCTAAATTCACATCTTTTGGAGAAACTGTAATTTCAGCACCTTCTCTTTTAACAACAGCAAAATCAGGCATTATATCCATTAATTCAGAAATTGAATTTCTTGATTTATTAACTGCATAGCTTTGAAAAGCTTCGCCTATTTGATAAAAAAGTATAACTACTATAGCCTCAAAGTATTCTCCTATAATAAAGGCTCCTATTGTGGCAATGCTCATTAAAAAATTTTCATCAAATAAATTGCCACTAAAAATATTTGAAATAGCACTTTTTATTATATCAACCCCAATTATTAAATAACCAATAACAATTAAAGCAAGTGAAATTTCTTGACTAAATCCACCCCAAAGCCCAGTAAAAGCTATTATTCCACCTAAAGTTATCTTTAAAATTGTTTTTTTAAGGCCCATTTTACTACACCTCTTTTATAATAATATTTTTATCAACTTTTAAAACAGCTGATTTAATAGAATTTATAAGCTCCTCGCTATCGTTTTCTATATCTATAATCATTTTACAAGTCATAAAATCAACATTACTATCTTCAACGCCTTTTATCTTCCCAACTGTTCTCTCAACTTTTGCTGCACAATTTGCACAATCTAATCCTTGTAATTTAAATTTTTTTGTCATAATAATTTCTCCTTAATAATATAATATATAGTGTTTTAATTGTGGCTAATATGTTCAAGTCCTTGAGTTAATAAAGTTTTTATATGTTCATCATCTAAAGAGTAAAAAATTGATTTGCCTTCTCTTCTTGATTTAGCCAGCCTATTCGCTTTTAAAACTCTTAATTGATGAGATATTGCAGAATCTGTCATATCTAAAGTTTTTGCTATATCGCAAACACATAATTCTTTTAGTAATAACAAATGAAGTATTTTTAATCTAGTTTCATCGCCAAACACTTTAAAAAAATCACTTAAATTTGCAAGCACATCCTCACTTGGCATATTTGTTTGCAAGCTTTTCATTTCATCAACTTCTAAATGTAAAAGAAAAAGATCACAACAATCTTTTTGCTCAATATTGTCATCTTGATTTTTTTTAGCTGTATTTATATTATTCATTTATTGCCTCCTCATTAAAACACTTGAACAACTGTTCATATGTTCATATTAACCTATTTTAAAATAAATGTCAATACCTTTATAAAATTTGATTATTTTTAATATATTTACCCATAATTTTTATATATCGGTATTTGTTTGTATGCACAAAAAAAGCAAGCTTTTAAGCCCGTGCCTCTCTCTGATTTTCTGTTTTTTGCACTTCTTTTTGTATATTATGCCGAAAAATAGCGTTTTTTTTTGACAGTGTATATTATAAATGATATAATATTACAGTCTTTTAAAGAATGTTTCAAAATTATCAATATTATATTTTAGAATAAATGATGTTTATTCTAAGCTTTACAAACTTATGTAAAGCATAAAGAAAGGAAATAAATATTTATATGAAAAAAACAATCTTGAAAGTTATAGATGCTATAAAATGTATCCCAATTAGAATTTATGGCGCGCTAGCCTTTACAGCAATTATGTTTAGCTGTATGGCATCTATATTCTTTTCAGTAAATGTAGCATACATTGAAGATGAAAACGGTAATGAGTTAATCGTTAGCCTTTTTGATGATTATGCTCAAATCCTAACCTTAGCTGAAAAAGAGGTAGGAATCGATGATAAAATTTTATACACTAGTTTTTCTGATGGTAGATCTAATCTAACTATCACAAGAGCCTTCAGCGTTAATGTTACTGCTGATGGCAAAACTCAAGAGGTGTCCCTTAGCGAGGGGACAGTTAAAGATTGCCTTGATAAGGCAGGCGTAATTTTAGGTGAGCACGATTACACTGAGCCATCTTTAAATACTCCAGTTATCGAAGGTGATGAAATCAGAGTATTTAGAGTTGAATACATGGATAATCAATACTCAGAAGCAATCCCTTATGAAACAGAATATCGCTCAAACAGTTTAATTTTTAGATTTAAAAACAACTCTTATGTATTAACTGCAGGGCAAGAAGGCGAAAATTTAGTTACTTATCGTGAAAGATATGTAGACGGCGAATTAGATTATGCTTTAGTTAGTAATGTTGAATTAGTTAAAAAGCCTGTTAATGAACTTGTTTTAACTTATTCTCCAGAAGCTATCTCCCCACTACCTGCACCTAATGGAGTAACAATTGTTAATGGTGTTCCATCAAGTTATTCATCTGTTATTTCAAATGTTGCCGCAACTGGATACTATTCGGCAACAGGTAAAGGCTCTTCTGGGCTTGGATTATTCTATGGCTCAGTTGCTGTAAATCCAAATGTTATCCCTTATGGCTCTCATTTATATATAACTAGCCCTGATGGCGAGTTTGTTTATGGATTTGCTATTGCAACAGACACTGGGACAGCTTTAATGGAAGGTATTATAGGAGTTGACTTATTTTATGAAACATATAAAGAAAGCTCATTAAACTGGAAAAACACTGTAAATATTTACATTTTATAAAATATCATCAAAAAAATAGTAGACTACTAATTTTAGTAATCTACTATTTTTATTTACTCTAAAACTTTGGCAATCCTATCTAATTCTTCAATAACTTTTATAGATTGAGGACAGACACTCTCGCATAGTCCACATTTAATGCATGCGCTAGCCTTATTTCCTTTTCCTGCTGCCCAAGAATACTTAACTTTTGCGGCTTGCAAATTATCAAAAACTAGCTTTATATTCATAGAGTTTAGCATATCTGATATTTCAATGCCCGCTGGACAATCTTTAACACAGTATTTACAGGCAGTGCATGGAATTCTTTCAATACTCTCAAAAACTTTTTGCACCTTACTTATAACTTTATACTCCTCATCATTTAAGGGAATAAAATCTTTCATTATATCTGTATTTTCTTCTAACTGTTTTAAATCTGACATACCACTTAAAACCGTTATAACGCCTTCAACAGACGCTGCATATCTTAATGCCCATTCAGCAAAACTTCTATTTTCATCATATTCTTTAAAAATATCAGCAGCAGCTTTTGGCAGATTAATCAACTCTCCTCCACGTATAGGCTCCATTATTATAACTGGTTTATTATATTTCATGGCTAATTCATGGCATTTTTTTGATTGCACTGTTTTATCATTCCAATCCACATAGTTAATTTGTAATTGGATAAAATCAATATCTTGATGATGCTTTTTCAAAATATCTTCTATAGCCTGTGCTGTGTCATGAGCTGAAAATCCAAGATTTTTAATTAATCCTTGTGATTTTTTCTCTTTTAGAAATTCCCAAGTATTAAAATCTTCAAAAATTTTAGTTCTTTTTGAGCCTAAATTATGTAAAAGAAAATAATCAAAATATCCTGCCCCTGTTCTATTTAAAGAGATATCAAACATTTCTTTTGCTTCTTCTTTATTTTTTGCAGCCCATGCTGGAAGTTTTGTAGCTAAAATAAAATCTTCTCTATTATATCTATCAACTAGCACTTCTTTTATCGCAGTTTCTGATTTGCCAGCATGATATCCAAAAGCAGTATCAAAATAATTAAAGCCTTTTTTTATAAAAATATCAACCATTTGTTTAACTTGCTCTGTGTCAATCTCGCCATCTTTTTGGGGCAATCGCATAAATCCAAATCCTAATTTTTTAATTTCCTTCATTTTTAATCCTTTCTTTTTTATATAAATTTAATAATATAATTCTATTATACTATTATTAATAATTAAATACAAGGCGCATAAACACTAAAGCTATAACTCCAGGGAGTGATAAAACACTAGCTATAAACGCTGAATATATATTAATCATTATATAGCAGCCTGTAAATGCTGAAGTTAAATTAACTAGTAATAAGCTTGCAACCCCCATCACTGAGCTTTTTAAAGCTGTTAGCATTGGACGCTTAGTTTTACTAATAAAAAATGAAATCACAATAAGTGTTATAGCCATAATTATAAGCATTATAAAATCCATAAAAAATTCCTCTTTATATCTTTATCGTTTGATTATTTACTTCAAATTCTTTTATTTTATTCACTAAAAAATTATGCCTTGCATTAAGGCTCATCTTTTCATAAATTATAGATTCAACCAAAAATTCATCGCTTACAAAATCA
>CAZVOQ010000005.1:18787-20218 GCA_964628475.1 uncultured Oscillospiraceae bacterium
TTTCATTTGTATTCTTATATTTCTTAATTCCTCTTTCAAATTATTTAATTCAATTTTTTCATTTTTTTTCATTTTAAATTTTCCTTTTATTTTTATTATTGTTATATATTTAAAATTATATGCAATATTTTCCAATAAAAGTATAAAAACAGCTGATATAATATCAGCTGTTTTTATTATAATCTATCTTTTCTTTCTTTATTTCTTGAGCGCTTAAACGCATACATTTCTTCATCTGCTAAATTTATTAGTTCATCATCGGTTAATCTATTATTTTCATCCACTTCTACAAAACCATAACTTATTGAAGTTTCATATTCCTTATCCATTGATAAAACCTTTTCATAACATCTATTAATTTTTAACTCTAACTCTTTGCCGTTTCCAATAATTAAAAATTCATCTCCGCCTATTCTTGAAATAGTGTCTTTATTAAAAGTATCTTTTATATGCTTTGCAGCTATTTTTATATATCTATCGCCTTCCTCGTGTCCATAATTGTCATTAACAGTTTTAAGCCCATCTAAATCTATAAATAAAACATAGCAATATTCTTTTTTATCTAAAAATAAGTTTAATTTTTCAATAGCAACACTTCTTACGAAAAAACCTGTAAAGTAGTCGGTTATAACTTCTTTTTCGAGTTTATGTATTGTTATATTATCTGTTTGAATTTCTTTTGAGGTATCATTATATTTAACAGATGCTTTTCTTAAAATAGAATATAAAACCACTGCAACCATTATAATAACAAAGCAAGTTAAGGTTAATAAGCCTGTTCTAATTTGATAAACACTATTAAATCTTTCATCATAATCATTAGAATAAAGAGATATAAAGCTAATCCATTGATTAACTAAAACACTCCCTAATAAAACACAGCAAAGTTTTAAACATCTTCAAAAATATATTTTACAATTCTATGTATTAATATTTTGCTACTAATTATTATATATGGGACTAATATTATAAAGGTTAATAAAATCACTTTTATAATATTTTCTTGTACATCTAAAAACTCTCCTAGCTTCATATTGGAATTTAAAGAAAGTAATCCGATAACTAGAACTTTCGTTCCAAAATAATTTATTGTAAAGCATAGGGTAGCTGCAATAGTTGATACAAAAGGCAATTTAAAAACAAAAGCTATCTCCACACTAAACACAATAAAATATATAATCATAAACACTGCATCAAGATAACTATCCTTAAAATAAATTGGATAATAAACTAAAAAGCTATTAACAATTAATAAAATAATCAAAGTTTTGAGTTTCACATTTGGCTTACCAAATATTTTAGCAACGTAATAACTCACAAACCAAATATATAAAATATACGCAATCCATGTTATAGTAATCATTTTACGCCACCTTTTTTATAAAACATTTCTTTATCTATATTCATTAATTCATCTACATAATTTAGCAT
>CAZVOQ010000005.1:20228-21320 GCA_964628475.1 uncultured Oscillospiraceae bacterium
ATCCAATATTAGCATGAAATGTGAATGGCTTTTCTTTATTAAATTGGCTAATAGCTTTTTTAATTCTATTAATAACAATTTCTAAATCTTGATTTTCTATATCAAATAAAACCAATAAAAACTCATCTCCGCCTATTCTTGCAGATAAATCTTCCTCTCGAACACTTCTTTTTAATATATTAGCTATATCAATTATATACTCATCCCCAGCTTTATGTCCAAAATTATCATTAACATATTTTAAGCTTGCAAGATCTAAAAACACAAGTCCAAACTTTGATTCAGGATTAGCACACAGCTCATCAAGTTTTGAAAATACAAACCTTCTATTATATAATTTTGTTAAATCATCTGAATATAATTTAAATTCAGTTGCTATTTTCTTCTCAATAAGTTTTTCATGCATTGATTGGGCTTCATCTGCTTTTCTTTTATACGGATGCAAATTAACTAAAAATACATTAAAAAAGAATAAGCAATAAAATAAAACTAGAATAAATAAAACAGTTGATACTGTTGTAATTATCAGTGTAATATTCATATTAAAATCTTGAATTAAATTAATATCGTATAGTAAAAACACAATAGCTGAAATAGAGATAAGGCTCATAATTTCAGAGTAAATTTTTGCACTTGCAATATCTTTCATTCTCTTTTGCGATATTATTTTTTCTATTATATACATAGCTATTAATAAAATAATATTAGTTACAATAAGAACTTTTGAAAACATATCAATATCATTAATAACTTCATAAATAGTTTTATTTAAAATAACAGCTTTAATTATAATTACTAGTATATTAATCGCAACTATATTTATAGCAATTCCAGACGCAGCAAATAATGACATCCTGAATTTTTTATTTGAAATAAACACAAACTCGGTAAAGTATGTCATTAAAATTGATATTTGAATTAAACTGTATGGTAAAGATAAGTAATATATCCCTAATACTGCAATAGTGTTAAACGTTAGGCAAAGAGCTTTTTTCCATTTACTACTTTTAAAATCTAATTTTGTATCAACAAATTCTATAACAAAAAAACTATACACAATATTCGAAGCAATACTTAATATAAAGTAAATAT
>CAZVOQ010000006.1:0-20756 GCA_964628475.1 uncultured Oscillospiraceae bacterium
ATACTACTAAGTTTTTTTGTTTAAGTCAATATTTTGTAAGAAAAATCAGCAATTACACTATACTAAGCCCTTATATTTTGCCATAATTAACCAATGTAAATATAAAAAATAAAATGCTAATTTTTTTAAAACTAGCATTTATAAATTAATTTAATTATTTGATTTTGCATATTTTTCTAGGAAAACCACACTTATTATAGTTACTAATGAAACTATAATTGCGATAATAAAAAATAAGTTAAATGTACCTGTGAAATCATAAATATACGGAATTAAAAGGCTCAAAAAGGCTATACAAAAATTACTAACACTCTGAACTCTTCCAAGCGCAGACTTATAATTTTCATCACCATACATATCTTTTATAAGCATTGGAACAGCAATTAATGTAATAGAATAAACTGCTCCAAATAATAAAGACGCAATACAAATTATCACGATATTATTTGTTATTAAATATAAAACTATAGCAAATGCTGTTATAAAAATAGTTCCTTTTAATGATTTAAACACCCCAAATTTATCATAAGCTACACCAAATATCATCTTACTTAAAACATTTCCAACCATCGCAAAACTAGTAAATGTCGCCCCTACTGATGCTGCAAATCCTAGAGAGTTTGCATATGTTGGGATTTGATTTGCAAACTGAGAAACTGTGCCCATAAATAAAGGCACACAAACACACATAACATAAATCATTTTTCCTGGTATTTGTTTTTTAGCTTGATGCTTATTAATTATTTCAGGTTTAATTCCATATGCAGTTTTATTAACCTTTTCTGGCGAAGAATCAACTACCAATAGTGACGGAATAACGCTTAAAAGAAATATTAATCCACCCGTAATTAAACTTGCCATTCTCCAGCCATAGCTTTCAATAAACCCTGCAAATATAGGGCTGTATATAGCCCCTACCAGTCCTGAAGATGATAGCACAACGCCCATAACTAGCCCTGTTGAAACATTAAACCAGTTATTTATAACTATTGGAATACAAACCATTAATAAAGCCATAACTGCTCCTGCTAAAACAGCTGCTATATACCATTGCCACAACTCATTAAAAAAATACATTCCTCCAAAAGAAAGGCTAGCCATAACTCCAAAAACAGCCATAACTATTCTTGAATTATACTTAAAAAATAATTTCATCGTTATAGGAATAGTTACTGCTGTTGTTATTGCTCTTAATGTATAATAAACTGATAAATCACCAGCCTTAAATCCTAAATCCACTATTATTGCAGAAAACACAATTCCTGCGCAGTTGACTAATATTCCAAACACTGCCGATTGCACTAGCACTAATCCCAGTGAAACCCACCAGCCATAATGTATATTTTTTAAATTTCTCATATCTATATCCTTTATTTTAATCTCATCATTAATATTATAACTTTGTATATCTAAACTAAACTTTTTTAATTTAAACCAGCCTAAAATTGATAATTTTTAGGCTGGTTTAAATTAGTCTAGAAAATATGCAGTCTGTTATTATATCTTAATTATTTTCTTCTAAAAGAGCTATTTGTCTGCTCATAGCTGTTTGAACCATATTACAAGAATGAGCAGCTTTTGTAAAATTCAAATGTTTTGCAACTGCTAAAAAGCAATTAATACGCTGTATATTCATATATTTTGCCTTTCTTTATACTAATTATATGGACCTAAAATTTGGCTTGGCTGATCGTTTGTTTGATTTATTAATATCCAAGGAAGCCATCTGCCAAAAATATTCTCATCAGCATATTTTTCCCATAAATCTAACGCTGGATTTTGTTTATACTCTTGATAGTTTTGCCAAAGTGTTCTTTCTTTTTGTGCTGTTAATACATCTATATAAAATGTTTTTAATTTTTCTACTTCTTCTTTATCATCAGTTAATTTTTCTATTGATATTGAATTTTCTATTAATCTATTATCAAATTCAGTTTTTGAATATTCATCAAAATTAAGTAAGTTTTCATCTTCAATCCCATTATTTTTTGTCCAAGAAACTATATCTATTTTATTTAAATCATAATCAATAGTGTTATTTTGTTTAAATGTAATCCGAGAATATCTATATGGATAACTTGCAGGCATATCAATTACTAATTCATCTATTCTTCTTCCATTTTTTTCAATTGAGGTAATAAAAGAAGAATGTCTATGTCCACTCAAATAAATTGGAACATTATAATTTAAAAGCAACTCTTGTAGTTCTTGAGAATTTTCTATATTATAATGATGAGTTAAATCTTCCATTGCATGCTCTATTAAATTATGGTGTGAAAAAGGAACAACCATTGCCCCCTCATTTTCTGCTCTTATTAATATATCTTCTATCCATAAAAGTGTATCTTCACTAATATATCCTGCCATATCGCTTTCTATATCTCCATACACGTTTAAATCAAGCGATAACAGCCATATTTCATCATTTAATACAGAAACATAGCTCATTGTATTTTCATCTCTTGAAAAAGCTGTATTAAAGCCAAAATCAGCATATACTTCCTTTAATGTTTCAGGATTTAATCCTGAGTCCATATCGTGATTGCCCATAACAACAAATATATTTGCACCCCTATCTTCGGCCGATTTTAGCATTTTGGCTATTTCTAAATGTTCTTCAATTTTACCACCATTAGTAATATCTCCACAAACTATTAAAGCTGCAGCTTTTCCATCACTAGCTTCATCAAAAAGCGCTAATAACGTTTCATCTAAATAATCCAATCTAAAATTATCGTCCTCTTTTTGCCAATGAAAATCAGACGATATATATATAGTTGTTTCATCTTCTGGCCATTTTAATTCATTAGAATAACTTTCTTTTTTACTGCAAGCACAAAACACAACTAAACTTAACATTAATAGTAGTAGTATTTTTTTATATTTTTTCATTTTATCAATCATCTTTATCATCTACATCTTTAAAATCCACATCGATTGTCCCATCATCTTTTTTCCCAGTTGATTTTTTTATTATTTGAGCTTTTTTATACACAAAATAAATCCTAACTGCTATTGCAATTAGTGCTGCATCATCAAGCCAGCCTAGCCCAAAAAACACATCTGGAACTAAATCCACAGGACTTAAAACATAAGCACCTACTGCTAAAAAAAACAAAGTGTAAAGCCATTTAATCATAATTTTAGTTTCCTTTTTTTAGATTTATACTATAATTATACTCGATATTTTCAAATTTGCAAAATGTTATTATTAAATTAAATAAATTCATATAAAAAGACTTAGAATTTAATTATTCTAAGCCTTTTTATATTATCTAACGCCAGTAGAGCCGTGTCCGCCTCTATCTTCATTTCCTAAAGTTTCAACAAAATCTATGCTAACCTCTTCTTGAATTTTCATAATTCTAAACTGGCAAATTCTATCATTTTTTTCTATCTTAGTATCTCTTAAAGCAAATGCTGGAAAAAACCATTGATCGTTATCCCCACAATAAGAGTTATCAACAATACCCATTGAATTTGTTTGGATTACGCCAAAGTTTTTAAATGTTGATGAGCGTGGCAATATGTGAGCTTCATAGCCTTTTGGTAGCTGCATTGCAACTCCTAGTGGGATTAATTTAAATTCACCTTGCTTTAATTCAATTGTTTTTGCTGCTCTTAAATCTAGCCAATCGCCTTTTGAAATTGATTTAACTTTTTCTATTTCTTCATCAAAATATTTGATTTTAATTTCCATTATTATTTCCTTTCTTTAAATAAGCTTTTAAAAGCTTATTTTTGCCATAGCACAACTCTATTTTCTTTTAAGCTTTTTTTAACATCTATTAATCTTTGATTGCTACTTCCACGAAATAATAAATTCAAATCTTTTTTCGCTTCAATAAATTGTCCATCTTTCAAAACATCGATATATTCCAACATTTCTTTTTGCTTTTCATTTAATTCTTCAAATAAAAAGCCTGTCCACATCCATACACTTTTACCAGTTCTTTGTTTAATTAGTTTAAGTGTTTTCAAAACCATATCATCATTTTGGCCCATAGGCTCGCCACCTAAAATAGAATATCCTTCAACATTTGGATTTTCTCCCATTTTAATATATTTTTCCATCACTTCTTGTGTATATTCTTTTCCATAATTGTATGACCAATATTCTTCATTAAAGCAATTTTTGCATTTAAAGTGACAACCACTAACAAATAAAGTTGAACGAATTCCAACGCCATTTGCAACATCAAATTGCCTTATTTGCGCATAATTCATAATAGTTATTATTCCCTTTCCACACATTTTAATTTTAATTACCTACCTAATTTTATCATTTAGTAATTATTATAAATGTGCAAAATATAGTTAATATCACAAAAAAGGGCGATTTACGCCCTTTTTATATTTTATTTTAATAAAGAAAAATATTATAAATGCATTACTCTTTCTTTTATCTCTTGAGTTCTACCCTCGTTCCAGAAGTTTTCTCCTAGGTATCCACAAGTTCTTCTAACAACATTCATTCTATCTCTATCTCTATTTGAGCAGTTTGGACAATACCATTCTAAATTATCATCACATAGAATTTCGCCCTCATACCCACATTCCATACAAAAATCAAGCTTAGTATTCATTTCAGCATACTGAACATTTTCATACATATATTTAATTAAAGTAAGGATAACATCTGGGTTATTTGCAAGATTCGGAAGTTCAACATAGCTGATTGCACCACCTGATGAAATTGTTTGGAATTTAGATTCAAATTTTAATTTTTCAAATGCATCAATTTCTTCACCAACAAACACATGGTATGAATTTGTTAAATAATCTCTATCAGTAACACCTTTAATTACGCCAAAACGTGCTCTTAGGCATTTTGCAAATCTTTCAGTTAAACTTTCGCTTGGTGTGCCATATAAAGCAAATCCTAAGCCAGTTTGTCTTTTCCATAAAACAATTTTAGCTTTTAAATGATTCATTATATCAACAGCTAAAGCTTCGCCTTTTGGAGTTGTATGACTTTCGCCTATAAGACCTAAAACACATTCGTATAAGCCGATATAGCCAAGAGTTATTGTTGCATAACCATCTTGTAGTAATGGGAAAATCGGCTCATGCTTTGGAAGTCTTGCAATAGCGCCATGTTGCCAATGAATTGGAGAAACATCGCTTGTGATATCTTTTAATTTATCATATCTTAGCATTAAGCTTTCTTTAACTAAATCTAATCTATCTTCTAAAATGTTCCAAAACTTTTTAATATCGCCTTGAGCTGATAGCCCAACATCGGCTAGATTTAAAGAAGTTACACCCATATTAAATCTACCATACCATTTGTATGCACCATCTTCATTATTTGTAGCGCCAGTATATGGAGAAAGCCAAGCTCTACAACCCATACAGCCAAATACATTACCCTCGTAATTTTGTTTCATATGTTTTGCACTAATAAAGTCTGGCATCATTCTTTTTGAAACACAAACTGAGGCAATTTGAGTTAATTCATAATACGCACTATCTTCATGAATATTATTTTCATCCGTAACATATAAAAGTTTTGGGAATGCTGGAGTTATCCAAGCGCCAACTTCATTTTTAATACCTTGAATTCTTTGCTCTAACACTTCTTTAATTAGCATCACTGTTTCTTTTTCGTATTCTGGATATTCTGAAATATACATAAACACACTTAAAAACGGGCTTTGTCCATTTGAAGTTTGAAGAGTGTTAACTTGATATTGTATTGTTTGTATGCCAGATTTTACTTCTTCTTTTAATCTTAAAGCAACTGCATTATTTAATTGCTCAGGTGTGTAATCAAATCCATTATCACCCCATTCTTTTATTAGCTGTTTTCTAATTTTCTCTTCAGAAATTCTTACAAAAGGTGATAAATGTGCTAAAGAAATAGTTTGTCCGCCAAATTGCCCAGATGCAACTTGTGCAATAATTTGAGTTGCAATAGTACAAGCTGTTCTAAATGTTTTTGGTTTTTCAATTAATTTGCCATTGATAACTGTTCCATTTTCTAGCATATCTTTTAAATTAACTAAACAGCAGTTGAAAGATGGGTTTAAATAATGCCCTAAATCATGAATATGAATAAGCCCATTATCGTGTGCTTGAGCAATATGAGGAGGAAGCATCATTCTTTTTGCAACGTCTTTTGAAACTTCTTCTGCAACTAAATCTCTTTGAGTTGAAATCAATTGCTCTTGCTTATTTGAATTTTCCATTAATGCTTCTTTATTTTCGCCATTGATTAATCCGATAACTTTATTATCAATAGTATTTTTTTGTCTTTGATATTCCCTAACGGCTCTATATGCTTCATAGCATTTTGCAGTTAATGTATCATCAGCTTCAACTAATGATTTATAAACATAATCCTCTATTTCTTTAATAGTGATTATTGTTTTATCTGTAGAGAAATTTTCTCCGATTTCTTTAGCTAATCTTTCATGCACAATACCGCTTCCGTATTTCATTGCCTTTAATATGGCTTGCTCGATTTTACTTGAATCAAACTCCACTTGTCTGCCATTTCTTTTGATAACTTTAATAGTTTCCATTTTTCCACTCCTTAGCATAGTTTTTATATATAAACAAATTCTTTTTTAATATATCTAGTACAATATTTATTGCGATACAGATATTATACAACAATATCTTGTGTTATACAATAGTTTATATTCAAGATATAGATTTTCTGCATTTTAACCAATTTTTTTGAAAATTTACTATATAAAAGATATAAAACAGAAATTTTTCATAAAATTTAACTTGAAAACAAAAAAAATCCACAAATTTATTTGGTAAAATTTGTGGAATTTTTATATGAATTTATTGACTTTTAATTCTATCGCTAACAGATAAAATATTATCATATACTTCTTTTGGAATACTAAAGTTATTTTGGCCTCCAAGGCCTTCAAAAAAATAACATCTTGCTATATATTCCCCATTAACTTCTAATAAATTTAATGATGTATAATATTCAAATCCGCCATACTCTTGAGATAGATTTGCAAAAGTTACCCCGCCTTTTAATTCACTGCCGTATAAATTTTGATTACCTGTGTATAATTGCCATGAATTTATATTTAATAGATTTTTAATTTCATCAATTTGCTCCACAGACAATGGCGTTACATTTTCACTTTTTATGCTATAAATACTTTCAATTTCAGTTACAACTAATTCATTCACTAGATTATTAACATCGCTAATTAATTTTTCATTTCCATTTGCAATGCTTTCTTGCCCTAATTTTGAGAAAAACTCTGTAAGTTTATCTCCCGTTTCAACATCTACATAAACTCTATGTTCTGCATCTACAATTATAAAGTACTCTGTTTGGCTAAGCTGAGTAAATAACAAATCGTGATTACTTGTAGTTGAGTAAACAACAACACCATATACACCAAAATCATTGCTTTCTTTTACAACTTCTTTATCTTCTAAATTTAGAATCTCTAAAAGCTCTATCCTATTCTCACTTGTAAAAGGAGCAATAACATTACTAGAAATCTCTATGGCATCTGAATTATTAATAGCTTCTATTATACTATTTATAACTTCACTTTGTAAAATCTCATCTGATGATGTTTCCTCGTTTTGAGTTTCCTTGCTATCGCTTATTATTTCATTATCGCTTTCATTACTATCAGCAGAATTTTGCAAACTTTCAGAAGAAGTATCTTCTAGTTCTATAGTACTTGATGTGCATGCCGATAAAAATAATGAAAAAATCATAAGTATAGCTAACAATATATTTTTCATAACTTAATTCTCCTATATCAATTTTTATATATTATTTTACATTATAAAATATAAAAGTGAGTATTTTGTAAAAAACACTCACTTTTAACATCATTATAATTCATCATAAATCATAAATTTATTTTTTCCTGCTAGTTTTGCAAGGTATAAAGCCTTATCGGCTTTCATGCTAATTTCATCATAATCAATGCCTTCTTTTGGAACTAATGCCACACCAGCACTAATTGAAACTTGCTGTAAAGAAACACCTTTAATTTCAATTTTATTAACATTTGCTAATATCCTTGATAAAATTGTTTTTGTAACGTTTATATCCATTATATCATTTAAAAGTATAACAAATTCATCTCCGCCAATTCTACCAATAATATCTCCACCACGAAGACTACTTTTAACAGCTGATGTTAATTCTTGAAGGAACACATCTCCCGTTTTATGTCCGTAAGTATCATTAATGCTTTTAAAATTATCCACATCGAGTAATACAAATGCGCAATTGTCATCTGCGTTTGGTGATGTGATTATTTTAGTGATTTTTTCCTCAACAGTTGAGCGACTAAATGTTCTTGTTAATGAATCCATTTCCATATTAGTTTGAAGTGAATTAGCTAATAAATTACTTGTTTCTAATGCTTTAAGCAATTCTTTTTTATTCTTTCTTTCAAGCTCAATAATAATCAAACTATAAATAATAAATATAACTAAAACAAATATTGAAAAATTAAATGCATTTGAATTAATATCAGATTTTATAACATCGATAGTTTCATCTAAAACTATGCTGATAACACACCACTGTGTTCCTGGAATTCTAAGCATCACAGCTGTTCTTTCTTGATTATTAATCTTATATTTTAATAATACTGGCACTGAATTTTCCATATCTAATTTAATGCTTTGAGTTGTATTATCATTTGTCATATCTAAAGATTCAATAAATGTATACATATCTCCGCCTTGGAAAAGATTATTATTATCACCACTTATTACAATCGCTGTTCCATCTATTTCGCATATATGGAAAAACGCTTCCCCACCAAATACTTGTAAATTTAAAATATCAGCAAAGCTATCAATATAAAACACACCATATATCTCTGCAACCCTTGTATCTCCATCAAATATTGGTGTTGCCATGATAAATATTTCTCTATTTGTAGTTTTATCCATCATCGGCGATGTTGTTAAAACAGTGTTTACACCCACTTTACCATATAAATCAGAAACATCTATACCTAGTTCTTGATTTCTTTCATTAATCGGAATATCGCCATTAAAAGAAATATACATTTCATCAAATTTTGATTGCGAGCAAGCTAAAATCAAATTATTAAATATATCCTCTTTTTCATATCCGTCAACTTCAATTAAGCTTTTAGATAGTTGCAATGATTTTTCAGCATCCTGCACTTGCATTGAAATCTGATTGGTTAAGCCTGAGGCAAGTTCTTCTAAGAATGTATCATTCATTTCGGTAACAAGATTTGAGTTTTTATTCGTAAACATCACTGTTGCTATAATAGATAAAGCAATAAAAATAACAATTCCATAATAAACAAAAATTTTTGATTTTTTATCTGACTCTTTTGAAATATCAGTTTTTTTGCTATTTTTAATTAAATCTTCTTTTCTAGGCTTACTTTCACTCATTGCGTGAGTTTCATCTATTGAAACTGGGCGTGAGAAAAAGAATCCTTGAGTGTATTGTATTGAATTTGCTAAAACTTGCTTTTGCATTGCAGCTGTTTCAACATGTTTAACCATTAATTCAGCTTGCATTTTCTTTGAAATAGTGAAGATATTTTCTGATAAATTTCTTGATGATGCATCGTTTAAATAGCTGCTAGTTATCTTTAAATAATCTACTTTTATTTCATGTTCACGCAGTAGTTCATAATTTTCTATCTCAAAATTATCAATAGCAAATTTCATTTTTAATTGGTCTAATTTAAAAACAAATAACTTTAGCTTATGCCACTCACTACACTCTGATAAATCATAAACTTCAAAAATAATATTTTCTGGATTCTTCATTTTCGCCAGAGTTGAAAATACTAGTTTTGCAAATTCATCAGACTCTATATCTTTAACCGATATATTTATTAGGATTTTTTCGTTTCTGCCATTTGCAAAATCTAAAACCTTTTTAACTAATATACGATTTAAATCAAGATAAACATCATATTTTTTAGCAGTATTTAAAAAATGTTCTGGGAATAAAACTTCTCCTGATGCACTCATTAAGCGCATAATTACTTCATACGCATAAAATCCACCATTTAAATTATCATAAATTCCTTGCACATAAGGCATAACACTTTCATTTTCCACAATAGTTTTTAAAGTGGCAACTACTTCAAATTCTTCTTGCAGCGTTAAAACTTCATCTTTTTCACTGAATATATTAAATACATTTTTATTAACGCTATCTTTTATATTTGATTGACTTAAAACTAATTTTTGTATTCTTTCTGGTTTTAGTGAAATTGTTATCTTATTATATACTTTATATTTATCTAATTTTAAAACATAGTTGTTTATATAATTATATAAATTTTGAGTTATTTCAATAATTTTAGCATCATTTTTAACTTCGTTAATAACAAAAAAGAAGGTGTGCTTATTATATCTATAATATTGAACTTTCACATTTTTATACTCATTTTGCAAAAATTCTCTAGTTTTCATTAAGATATTTGCTGATATTTCTCTTTGCTTTGAGCCAATAACCTCATTTAAATTATCATCAAAAATTTCATTTGTAATAATACAAATTTTTGAATACTCATTATTTTGAGAATTCTTAAGCGCATTAACTGTTGGCTTTGAATCGCCTGCTATTTTATCTAAATTTTCAAGCAACTCAACATTATCATTAAGATTTGCTAATGAATGAAAAGCAGATAAATCTATATCAATATAATTTTCTTCTTCTGCAAGAGTTATAAGGCTACAAGTTCCATTATAATATCTTGTAGTTTCATTTTTAGTTCCAATTTCACCTCTAAAAAATGCCCCCGTAACTTTTGCATCTTTAAAAGGCTGTAATTCTTGTTTTGATAAATTTTCAAGATAAATTCTTCGATATAAGCATGAATGTGTAAACATATATTCAACAGATATATTTTGAAGCTCTAAACATATATTTTGCCATTCTTCAATGCTTTTTAACGCACTTAAATAGCCTACTCGAAATTCTTGATTTTCATTTAAATATGTGAAATTCGGACTAAATTTATCTATATCTTCGATGTAAGCTAAAATTCTGCTAGCACCATCTTCGCCTTCTAAAACAAAAGGTATTCTAATTAATATATCATTATTAAGATTTTTTTCTTCATTTTTATATAGCGAAGTGAGCCCGATTTTTTCTTTTATCCAATCATTTGCATTTTGATTATCTATTTCTTCTAAATAAATTCCATCTGTTTTTGTTATCGTATGAATATCTGAAACAGGCTCATGACCTACAACAGCATTTGTATATGATAAAACATACTCTTTTCCAATACCCGCTAAAACAAAGCCATCATCTATAACTGCTGTATCATCAAAAACATAATGCGTAAGCTCATTTGTTTTTTTATTTAAATAACCAGAAACCCCGCCTGAAAAAGATGCATCCTTACATTCTTTATTCAAATATTGGGTTATATGATAAACTGCATTGTTTTCTCTTCCAAGATATAAAAACACTGATGAAGGCTCGTGTTTATTTACTTCATTGGCAATAGCAACACCCATATCACCATCTTTTATTATGCTGTCTGGCATTAATTTTGTGTAAATATTTGCTTTTTTAAATGAAATTATTGATACTAAGTGATAATCTTCATATATATCACCTTTATATAACACTCCATCTACGGATGTCCCAATTATATTTGCTTTTGGGAGCTTATCTCTTATTTTTTTTGCAAAATTTAATGCAAATTCTTTATCAGGGCTTGAAACATAAATTCTAACTAAGCAATTTTCTTCTTCACTAAAATTCACTACATCATTATTGTTTTCAAATTCATTAATATCTTTGCACAAAACATTTAAAAATTTCATAATAAAGATAACTCCTTTCTAATTTTAATAATATAATTATTCTTGTATCTAAATAACACTATTTTAATCTTCTTTATATAATACTATATTTTTGTTACATCCACGTTACAATTTTCTCCTAATTCGATATTTTTTTACCTATTGGTGTCGAATTATGTCATTATCTATCGTCTAATTATTTTCCTTTGTAAACATTGTAGATAGAAAATAAGTTTTACACTATTCTAATCTTAATATGTATCCTAAATGCAAATATATTTACAATTATTATATTTTTATAAAAAATATATATTTTTTTTATAACAATATATTAAAATTATGTTAATTACATAGATTTTACAAGTTTTATATAAAAATTAATACTTTATACTTGAATTTACTGCAAAATATATAGTATAATCTATTTGATATTTTATTATCGATTAAACAATGAGACAAATTCGAATTTAGGAGAATTTACAACAATGAAAAAAATTATCTCACTTTTTGTAAGTATAGTTTTAATGCTATCCTTAGTTGCTTGCTCAAGCACTACTGAATCAACAGAGCAAATTTTAACTGGCGAGGGCAGTATCGGTTTTGGCGGAGAGCCTGTAAAGGTAACTGTAACTGTTAACGATGGCAAAATTACTGCTATTACTTCTGAGCATAAAGAAACTGAAACAATAGGCGGAGTTGCTATTGAAGCTTTAACAGACGAAATCATAGAAACTCAAAATATTGCTCTTGATGCTGTTGCTTCTGCAACTGTTACAACTGATGCATTTTTAAGCTCAGTGACTGCTGCTTTAGAATCAGGCGGATTATCACCTGAAGATTTTATGAACACTTCAGCACAAACAGCTGAAAAAACAGCTGAAACTAAAGAAGTTGATTTAGTTATTGTTGGTGCTGGCGGTGCTGGTATCACAGCTGCTATCGAAGCAACTCAAGCTGGCAAATCAGTTTTAGTTTTAGAAAAAATGCCTTTTGCAGGTGGTAACACTGTTCGTGCAACTGGTGGTATGAATGCTGCTGAAACAAGTGTACAAGCAGAACTTGAAATCGAAGATAGCATTCAAACATTTATTGATGATACATATACTGGTGGATACGAAGTTGGTAATTTAGATTTAATAACAACTATGGCTGAAAATTCAGCAGAAGCTATTGACTGGCTAGCTGAAATTGGTGCTCCACTTCCAGAAGTTTCATTCTCAGGTGGTGCTACAAATAAAAGAATTCACCGTCCTGAAGGTGGTGCTGGTGTAGGCGACTACTTAGTTACTAACTTAATGGAAGTTGTCGAAGAATTAAACATTGAAATTTTATATAACACAACTGCAACTGAAGTTGTTATGACAGAAGGGGCTGCAACTGGTGTTTTAGCTTCTTCAAATGACACTGACTACACAGTTAATGCAAAAGCTGTTATTTTAGCAACTGGTGGTTTTGGTGCAAACAGTGAATTATTCACAGAATACCGTCCAGACCTTGAAGGCTTTGTTACAACAAACCATTCAGGTGCTCTAGGTGAAGGTATTGTTATGGCCCAGGCTGTTGGTGCTTCATTAACAGATATCGAGCAAGTTCAAATTCACCCAACTGTTCACCAAGAATCAACAATTATGATTACTGAATCTGTTCGTGGTGGCGGTGCTATATTAGTTAACCAAACTGGTGATAGATTTATAAACGAACTTGACACACGTGATGTTGTTTCTGCTGCTATTTTAGAGCAAGAAGGCGGATATGCTTACCTAGTATTTGATCAACAAGTAAGAGATGGCCTATCAGCTATTGAAAAATATGTTGATAATGGTTTAACTTATGAAGCTCAAACTATTGAAGAATTAGCTGCTTTAATAGGTGCAGATGCTGCTAATTTATCAGCATCAGTTGAAAGCTGGAACACAGCTGTTGACACTCAAGTTGACGAAGCGTTCGGAAGAACAACTGGTATGGATGTTAAAGCAGAAGTTGCTCCTTACTATGCAATTCAAATTGCTCCTGGTGTTCACCACACAATGGGTGGCGTTACTATAAACACTTCAGCAGAAGTTATTTCAACTGAAGGCGATGTAATTCCTGGTTTATATGCAGCTGGCGAAGTTACTGGTGGTATCCACGGTGGTAACAGAATCGGTGGTAATGCTGTAACAGATATCATTGTATTTGGTAGAATTGCTGCTGCCTCAGCAAATGAATACATTGGATAATTAATTGGATAATTAATTAAATAATTAAATAATAAAACAGATAACTAAGCCAAATGAATTTACTTAGTTATCTGTTTTTATTTTAGCCTTACTAATATAATTTTAAGTTGAAAATTGTCACTTAAAATGTTAAAATTATAGCTAACTTTATTCTATGAGTAAGGCTAAAGAAAGGATTGGTTATATTTATGCATCCAGCAATATTTTTAGCAGTTATATTGATTATTTTAGGGATAGTATTCGTTTTATTTGGAATACTTTCATTTAGACAGAATATAAAATTAAATCGTGACACATTTATATCACTTTATGCAAAAATTTCTGATATTTCCAAAGAAAAAAGTTCTTTTCGTTCTCGCTCACAAAGTGTTTACTATTTTCCTATTTTAGATTTTAAATGGAACGGCTACGATTACTCTATTAAAAGCAGTACCGGTATTTCAGTTCGAAAAAAACATGAAATACCTGATGGAAATAATTTTGCAATTGGCGACACAGTTAAAATTAGAATTTATGAAAATAATGTAAACACTGTAATTATCGAATCTGAACACACATTAAAAACACTGAAGGTTTTCGCCATCCTTTTCACTTCACTAGGTCTTTTACTTTTATCAATTGGCATCGCACTCGTTATTATGATATAATCTAATATATTAAAAAAACACAAGGATTTTATTTTTAATATTCCTTGTGTTTTTATATTAATAAATACTAATTTAATATTTATTTTATGCTTTTTTCACAACAGATGATTTTAATTTTATAGCTCCAAATCCATCTATTTTACATTCGATATCATGATCATCTTTACTATCATAAACAAGGCGAATATTTTTCACTTTAGTTCCTATTTTTAAATCGCCTTGTGCACCTTTAACTTTTAGAGTTTTTATTAAAGTTACACTATCACCAGTGTTTAAAATATTTCCGCTAGCATCTTTTATTATAGGATTTTCATCCTCGTTTTCAAACGTAGTATTTTTATCCCATTCAAAATTACAATTTGGGCAAATTATTAAATTCCCATCTTCATATGTGTAATCGCAAGCACATTTTGGACAATTAGGTATAGTCATTTTTATTCTTCCTTTTTCAATTATTTTATTCATTATATCATATTATTTATTGAAATTCTATAAATGTTGAATTTTTTTATTTTAAATGCTATTTATGTAATCTTCTCAGCAGTTGGATGCGTATTAATGATTTTTAGATTTTCATCATTGGTTATATTATAATAATATAGTAAAAAAGACTTTGCATTGCAAAGTCTTTTTTTTTAATCAAATTTTATATCTTCAATAGGTTGAGGTTTTGAAAAATAATATCCTTGTGAATATTTAATATTATTTTCTATTACTATTTTTTGTATTTCTTCATTTTCAACAAATTCTGCCACTATTTTTGCATCAATTAAATTCGCCATATAGCATATTGAATCTAATATTATTCTATTTTCTTTATTATTTAAATTTTTAATAATACTTCCATCAATTTTTAATGTATCTGGTTTTAGGGAAATCATTGAGGTGTATGTAGCAAACCCTGCCCCAAAATCATCAACAGCTATTTTGCAGCCTATCTCTCTTATATCTTTTAAAAACCCAATTATTACATCATCGGAATTATAATCCTCAGTTTCAACAAATTCTATAGTAACCCTATTTTTATTTTTATAATCTTTAATTCTATTTAAAAACCAATCCCTAAAATCTTCTGATCTAATATCTGATAGGGAAATATTTAGCCCTAAATCATAATCTTTATTTTCAAAATCTTTTAATGCTTTATCAATAGTTATCTTACTTATTGTAAGGTATAGTTTCAATTGATTTGCAGCTTCTAAAAACATTCCCGGCACATACATTTTATCATTTTCATCAAAAATTCTCATTAATGCTTCATATTTTGTTATCTTTTGAAGCTCGCTATTATAAATACCTTGATAGAATGGCACAACTTTATCATTATTTATAGCATAATTTAATAAGTCAAATAATTTTAAATTTTGCTCTGTTTCTGTAGCTAATCTTTCTTTTTCATCAGTTACTACAATAAAATTATTTTGAAAATCATTATGCACATAGTATGCACTTTTAATTCTATTTACTAAATCATCTCCAAAAGCTAAAACAAACCTTGATACCCCTCCAAGACCTGTTTGCTGTGCATTAGCAAGCTCATATTGCTCATGAAATACTTTCATTAAATTTAAAAAATCTTCATCTGAAATATCATCATTTGCAACAGCCATAAAATGCTTATAACTATTTATATAAACATGAATAATACTATCTAAATTCATTTGTTTATAGGCTATATTTCCTGATTCTAAAATTTCTCTACTTGTATTATAATAATTTTCCTCACCAAAAGTGGCTATCATCATATCCGCATTGATAACCTCTGTCATACACATTTTAGTATATTTTTTTACTGGTAAATCTAATAAATATTGCTCATAACTCGGTATATTAAACCTACTGTCCATCTTTTTATTTACACTCATACAACCTCTTTACAGCTATTTTTAGCTTACTTTATATTTTATAAATTTATATCACACTAAAAGACATATTCCCTATATATCCCAATATATTATATCACTTTTATCACTTTTTATCAATATGAATAATCTTATTCATCTAATAATTTACTAAATTCTCCCATAATGTGATTGTATGTATCTGTTGTTATTTGTGGCATTCCGCCACCAGTTTTCGCATCAAATCCTGCTGCCTCAAATCCTTTTATAACAGCCTCTTTCATCTGATTTAAAACTTCTGTATCTCCTCCTGCAATACTCGTTGCCATAAGCATAATTCTTTCTGAAACAGCCTCAACTGAATAAGAGCCTCCCTCAGAAATATTTTTAAGTGCACCTTCTTGAGTTGTAGCTGGAGTTGGTAGTGCATTTTCAAGGCTTCCAAAAATCCCTACTAACAAATCGACAGAGCTACTTTTAAATTCAAAGCCTGCGTGCATTACAAAAGCTTCTCTGCCTTGAATTTTTAAATTTTGCCCTATTAACTCCTCAACCATTCGAAGCTTTGATTCTTCTCTTAGCTTATTAATTTCATCTAATTGTTCAGTTGTTAATTTTTTTGCTGGCTGATATGTTAAGTTTTCAAGATTTTTATCTTCCTTTTCAAACTTATCAACTTTCTCAGTTTTTGTTTTTTTAATTTCTTCTTTAATTTGAGTATCAGATTTATAATTTGCATTTTGAAGATTAACGGGTTTATTATTTTGTACTTGTAAAACAGACATATAATACCTTCCTTTTCTAACTTCCATTTACTCTATATAGGTTTTATCTTCCTTTACAATAAAACCGCTTATATAATATATCGTCAGATTTTTTAAAAATATAATGTTATATTCTGTTTTTTTAATACTAATTAGCATATTTCTTTCTAAAATCAATTATCCTTTTAATATCCCTTAGTTTATTAAATGCATAATTAAATAATCTATTATAAATAATCTCAAATTCTCCAGCTGTTATAATAACTTCGCCTGAAAAATTACATTTAAATTTATAAACATTATAAAGCTCTTTATTTATCCCCTCATCCAAGCATATCCCTTGCATATCATATACACTACTTTTATTCTCACTTGCCCATTTAATTATCTCATACTGCAAAAGATAGGTTGGCATAAGATTTCTATAATTATCAACTGATGCACCATAAAGATAGCTAGTTGTACTAGCACTGTGAATAACTACAGCGCCACACAAAGGCATATTATTATAATAGCAAACTATTAATTTTGCATTATCATTAAATTCATCTAGTATTGATTTAATATATTCTTTTGAACGTATCACAAAATGCTTTCTTTGGCTTGTATCTGTGTATATATTATAAAAATCATCCAGTAATTCTTTACCTTCTCTTACTTCAACACCTCTTTTTTTTGCAAGACGTATTTTATATCTTGTGTTTCTTGAAAATCTATTTAATAATTCTTCTTCACATAGATTTTCAATATTATCTATTATATAATTATGTCTTGATTGAATAGTTGCACCAAAATCAGGATTTTCTAATAAATAAAATCCATAGGACTGCATTTTTTTTATTAAATCAGAATCATTTTCTAAAATCATTGGATCGCAAATAAATTTAAAAGCGGAGTATTTTTTTGCAAGTTTTCTAACTCCTTCTAATAAATCTATCATAACCTTTTCATTAGAATAATCGCAAACAGGCCCTCTTGGCGCATACATAAAACTCACAGGCCCTACTTTTTTTATTAAAACTAACACAGCGCCCACTATTTTATTATTATCATCTCTTGATATTATAACTTTTTCTTCCCATCCCTTTTTTATATTAGCCCAGCATAAATTTTGCTGAAATGCAACTTTAGGATAAGTGTTTAAAAACTCTTGATATTCAATATAATCTTTTTTATTTAAAACTTCCATAATAATACTCCTCTCTATTTCTTACTTATATTGTATACTTTGAGAGGCATCAAACTATCATAGAGTTATTATAGACTTGTAAAAAAAAACCGACTTTAAAAGTCGGTTTTTTGAATTAATTATTATTTTTTATATATTAAACAATGTTATTAATGATAAGGCAATTATTATAATCCCTGATAATCTTATTATCTTATCTGCATTTTTCACCATAAGTAAATCTTGTGGTACAACTGGATTTAATAAAAATAACATTCCATAAAATACTCCACCCACAATAAATAATACACTATTATTCAGCATTGCAGCTAAAATAAATCCCATAAAAAGTATAGATAATCCTACTCTCGCTTGCAAATCAAATGTTACATCTTTCATAATAATTCCCTACCTTTCTTAAATTTTAAAACATTAATAAGATACTCTTATTTTATTATTCACTTACATTATATCCTATAGATGTATATAAATTAAATAATCTTCGTTAACAATATATTAAATTTATTTAGAATAGTTATCAAAATACCCTTGAATAAAGATTATAGGTGTCCCTTTATCACCACTACCAGAAGTTAGATCACATAATGAACCTATTAAATCTGTTAATTTTCTTGGTGTGGTTCCTTGAGAGGCCATATTTCCAACTAAGCTTTCTTTCTTTTCATCTTTTTCTTTTATAGCCTTTGAAATAGCTTTTTGAAGCTCTTCACCTTTTAAATCTCCAAAATCATTATCTGCAAGATATTTAATTTTTAATTCATTAGGAGTGCCCTCTAATCCCTTTGTATATCCTGGTGATACCACTGGATCTGCAAGTTCCCATATATGCCCTTGTGGATCTTTAAATGCCCCATCTCCATAAACTAAAACTTCAATTAATTTGCCTGTTTTTTCTTTTAGTTTATTTTGTATTTCATAAACTAGGATTTCTGTGTCTACTGGGAATAATTTCACACTATCTTCTGTTGCCTTATTTGAGCCTAGTAGCCCGTAATTTGGATTACAACCACTATCACCTACACTATTATTCATTAAATCATCAAGCCCTAAAACAACATTTGCACCTGCTGATTTTAATAATTTTTTTGATCTTTTTCTTGAATGAATATCACAACAAATAATATCTTTTTTATAATTAAGGATAGTTTTTGCATCATTCGAAAACACTATCTCAACTTCTACTCCCTCATTTTCAATGAGTTCTTTATAATACTCAATATAATCAACTCCTGTAAAGGTGTGCTTTTTATATCCGAATAGCTCTCTATATTTATCATAACTTAAAACATCTGTCCAAGGATTTATCCCTTTTTCATCAAGTTCTTCTATATCTAAAAGTTTATTTCCTACTTCATCAGATGGATAGCTAAACATTAGAGTTATTTTTTTAGCTCCCTTTGCAATACCTTTTAGGCACATAGCAAATCTATTTCTACTTAAAATCGGAAAAATAACGCCTATTTCTCCTGATGGAACTTTATTTTCAACATCTTTTTTAATGTCATCTACTTTTACATAATTACCTTGAGCTCTAGCAACTATCGCCTCCGTAACTCCTACAACATCTCCATCGTTAAATGAAAAACCGTCTATTTCACTTGCTTTTAATAAGCTATCAACAACGATATCTTTAACATCGTCTCCTTGTCTAATAATTGGTGCTTTTATTCCTCTTGAAACCGTGCCTGTTAAACTTTTCATATTAATTTGCTTCCTTTCAATTTTAAATATATTTACCACACCATAATTATACATTAAAGTTATATAGATGTAAATCAAAACAAGATTTTTTCTTATTAAAATAAACATTTTTTACAATTATTTCACCTATAATTTATTTAATCTAATATATGTTTAAAATTTCTATAAAATAAAAACAAGATAGGAATATAACTCCCCATCTTGTTTTTATACTATTTGCTATTTTTCTATGTTTTATAACAAATTACATACCTGCTGCTTTAAGCATTTCTTTTACTTCATCTTTTTTAAGAACTTTTCCAACACTTACAACTTTATCATTTATAACAAGTGCCGGTGTTGACATAACTCCAAAAGCTGATATAGCTGAAAACTCTGTAACGTGCTCAATATCTAAACCTAAGCCCATTTCTTTTAAAGCTTCTTTTGTTGCCTCTTCAAGTTGGTTGCATTTTTTGCATCCTGGCCCTAAAACTTTTATAGCGCTTTTTACATCGCTTTCTTTTACTTCGCAAGATCCGCCACAATCGCAAGCTTCTTCTACTACTTCGCAAGCTCCACCGCAATCACAAGCTTCTTCTACTACTTCGCAAGCTCCACCGCAATCACAAGCTTCTTCTACT